>JADZDV010000307.1 GCA_020850915.1 Chloroflexota bacterium
CCTGGTCGGGCTCACTCTCACCAACCGCGCCAGCCTTCTGGGGGCGATCCTCCGCCTGCCGTCGCAGCGCCAGGAGGAGCGTCGTCTGCTGGACGAGGCGGACGGCCTGCTGGAGCTGCTGGAGCTGGCCCCCATCCGCGACCAGCTCGCCCGCTACCTGCCGTACGGCGCCCAGCGACGGGTCGAGATCGCCCGCGCCCTGGCCGCGCGGCCCACCCTGCTCATGTTGGACGAGCCGGCGGCCGGCATGAACCCGGCCGAGATCGACGAGCTGAACGTCTTGATCTGCCGCCTCCGCGACGAGTTGGGCAAGACGATCCTGCTGGTTGAGCATCACATGAACGTCGTGATGGACATCTCCGACCGGGTGGTCGTGATGGACCACGGCCGCAAGATCGCCGAGGGCACGCCGGATGAGGTGCGGATCGATCCGCTCGTCGTCGAGGCCTACCTCGGCAGTGGGTCGCTGGTCTAACGCGATGCTGCTCGAAGCGCGCGACCTCGCCATCTCCTACGGCCAGATCGAGGCCGTCAAGGGCGTCTCGCTCGCCCTGGATGACGGGCAGCTCGTGACGGTCGTCGGGGCGAACGGGGCGGGCACGAGCACCACCATCCGGGCCCTCTCCGGCGAGATCGCCCCGGCTCGCGGCTCGATCACCTTTGACGGCCGGTCGATCGTCGGCCTCTCGCCGCACCGCATCGCCCGGCTGGGGATCGTCCAGTGCCCGGAGGGGCGGCGAGTGTTCGGCAGCCTGACGGTCCAGGAGAACCTCGACCTGGGCGCGTACGGCCGCGGTCTGACGAAGCAGAGCCAGCAGCATCTCGGGCAGATCTTCGCTCTGTTCCCCCGCCTGGAGGAGCGGCGAGCCCAGCTCGCCGGCACCCTCTCCGGCGGGGAGCAGCAGATGCTGGCGATCGGCCGTGCCCTGATGGCCGCGCCGCGCGTGCTCCTGCTCGACGAGCCGTCGCTCGGCCTGGCGCCGATCCTGGTCCAGGCGGTGTTCGAGGCGATCCGAAAGATCAACGAGGCCGGCACGGCCGTCCTCCTGGTGGAGCAGAACGCCTTCATGGCCCTGCGCACCGCCGCCTACGGCTACGTCCTCCAGACCGGCCGGGTGGTGCTGGAAGGGGCCTCAGCGGACCTCTTGCGCGACGAGCAGACAACGCGCGCCTATCTCGGTTGAGCAGGTCGCCCGGCGACGGCCGAGGCGCCGCGCCCCCGACGCTGGTAGCTTGGAGACTGAAAGAGTGATGGCATGGCAGAGAAACTGGCGATAGCGATCGACGTTGGCGGGACCTTCACGGACGTGGTGGCCGCCAGCGAGGGCGGACGGCTGCTGCTCATCAAGGTGCCGTCCACGCCGGCCGATCCGTCCCGCGGCGTAGTCAACGGTCTGCGGCGCATCCTCCAGATGGCCGCCTCCCAGCCAGGCGACGTCGAGCGCTTCATCCACGGCACCACTGTGGCAACGAACGCCGTCATCGAGCAGAAGGGTGCCCGCACGGGCCTGCTCACCACGGAGGGCTTCGAGGACGTCCTGGAGGTTGGCCGCCAGAAGCGCTCCGAGCTGTACAACCTGTTCATCGACCCCGAGACGCCAGGCTGTCTGGCGCCAGCCCGCCAGCGGCTCGGGGTGCGGGAGCGCCTGGACAAGTCCGGTGAGGTCCTGATCCCGCTGGACGAGGCCTCGGTGCGCTCGGCGCTGCGCGAGCTGCGCGACGTCCTGAAGGTCAGCTCCGTCTCCGTCTGCTACCTCTTCTCCTTCCTCAACCCGACCCACGAGCAGCGCACCAGGGAGATCGTCCAGCGAGAGTTCCCGGAGCTGGCCGTCTCCATCTCCTCGGAGATCGACCCGACCTTCCGCGAGTACGAGCGCACCCTGGTCACGACGTTCGACGCCTACCTGCGGCCCAAGGTCTCCAGCTACATCCGCTCGCTGGAGCAGGAGCTGGAGCGCGAGTCCGTGCCGGCTCGGCTCGAGGTGATGCAGTCGCGCGGCGGCATCACGACCGCCGAGTCGGCGGTGGAGAAGCCGGTCAGCCTGCTGCGCTCCGGCCCGGCGGCCGGCGTGATCGCCGCCCAGTACGTCGGCGATGCCCGCGGCGAGCGGAACCTGATCTCCAACGACATTGGCGGCACCAGCGCGGACATCGGCCTGATCGTGGACGGCAAGCCGCTGACCTCGACCGAGGGCAAGGTGCTGAAGTACCCGATCCGCATCCCGATGATCGAGGTCAGCAGCATCGGCGCGGGCGGCGGCAGCATCGCCTGGCTGGACGAGGCCAACAGCCTTCACGTCGGCCCCCAGAGCGCCGGCGCCGACCCCGGGCCGATCTGCTACGGCATCGGCGGGACCGAGCCGACCGTCACGGACGCCAGCGTGGTGCTGGGCTACCTGAACTCGCAGTACTTCGCCGGCGGCGATATGCAGCTCGACGCGAACGCCGCCCACCGCGCGCTCGAGGCGTTCGGCCAGCGGCTCGGCATGTCGAAGGTGGAGGTGGCAGCCGGCATCCACACCATCCTGAACCATCGCATGGCGGACGAGATCCGCCTGCTCACGGTGGCGCGCGGCTACGATCCGCGCGAGTTCGCCCTGATCGTCCTGGGCGGGGCCGGCCCGCTGCACGGCGGCCCGCTGGCACGGGCGCTCGGCGTCCCACGCGTCATCGTCCCGCTCACCCCGGGCGTCCTCTCCGCCTTCGGCCTGCTGGTCTCCAACATCGAGCATGACCACGCCATCTCCGTCGCCCGCTCCAGCGGGAGCGTCACCGCCGCCGAGCTGGCGGAGGCCTACCGTCGCCTGGAGGCGCTGGGCGAGGCGGACATGCGCCGCGACCGCGTGCCGGCCGATCGCGTAGGAGTCCGCCACTACGCCGACATGCGCTACCTCGGCCAGTCCTACGAGCTGGAGGTCGAGCTGGCCGGCGGTGGCGGCCAGGGCCAGCCGTTCGACGAAGGCGTGGTCCAGCGGATGGTGGAGGGCTTCCACCAGGCCCACCAGCGGGTCTACCGCCAGCACAACCGGGAAGGACACGTCGAGTTCGTGAACCTCCGCACCGTCCACTACGCGCCGATGCCGCGGCCGAGCCTGGAGCCCCCCCCGCCGGGCGAGTCCTGGGAGTCGGCCCAGATCAGCACCCGCGCGGTCTACTTCCGCGAGGTCGGCGACTACCAGCAGATCCCAGTCTTCCGCCGCGAACGGCTCCCGTTCGATCGGCCGCGCTCCGGGCCGTTCATTGTCGAGCAGGCGGACACCACGACCGTCGTCTTCCCCTTCGAGTCGGCCCATGTCGATCGCCGCGGCAACCTGATCGTCGACATGCAGCCCCATGGCTGAGACGCGGGCCGACAGCTCGCCGAGCGCTGAGGTCTGGACGGACGGCGCCGTCCTGGTGACCGGCGGCAGCGGCGAGATCGGCATCGCGATCGCCCGCGCCTTCCTTCAGCGCGGGGCGCGCGTGGCCCTCGTCGGCTCGACGCAGCTCCGGATCGACGCCGCGCTAGCTGCCCTGGCGGACCACCGCGACGCCGTGACCGGCCTGGCCGCCGACCTTCGTGAGCCGGTCGCCACCTGGCAGGTCTTCGACCAGGTCGAAGGGCGCTTCGGGACGATCCGGGTGCTTGTGAACGGAGTCGGGACCAACTACAACCAGGCGATCTCCGCCATCGGCGAGGCGGAGTACGACCGCGTCATGGACACCAACGTCAAGGCCGCCTTCTTCGCTAGCCAGCTCGCGGCCGAACGGCTCGTTGCGGCCGGCAGGAGCGGCCGGGTGATCACCATCACGTCCGGCAACTACCGCTACGCGCGGCCCAACGCCGCCCTCTACGCCGCCTCCAAAGCCGCGCTGGAGATGCTGACCCGCGGCTTCGCCCTGGAGTACGGCCCGAGCGGCATCACCTTCAACGCCATCGCGCCTGGTCTGGTCAGCCGCTCGGACGAGCCGCCGCCCCAGTTCGCGCGGGTAGCAGCGTTCTACCAGGCCAACAGCCCGCTCGGCCGGCTCGTGGCGCCGACCGATGTCGCTTCGGTCGCCCTCTTCCTGGCCTCCGAGCAGGCCGCCCTCATGACCGGCGAGACCATCGTCCTGGACGCCGGCTTCTCGGCCGGCCGTTTCGACTTCCCGCGTCGCTCGCAGTGAGACAGTTGTGTCATGAGAAGGCCGTCCGGATGTTGTCCCAGAGTCCTCGGACTGGTAGGGGCGCTGCTTGCTGCGCCCACTGGCTCCGTCGTACTGGTCCGCGATGTTGAAAGGGCGCGGCAAGTAGCGCCCCTACGTGTGGTTCGTAATGAAATGAAAGGAGCCTGATCCATGGCCGGCGTTCCCGCGCAGGGCGCTCGCGGATCCATCGATCCCATTACCCTCGAAGTGATTCGCAACCGGCTGGACGTGGTCGCTCAGGAGATGGAGTCCGCCCTGATCCGCAGCGCCTTCTCGGTTGTCATCAAGGAGGGGGCAGACTGCTCCTGCGCCCTCTTCACCGCCGAGGGCGAGACGATCGCCCAGGCTGTTGCCCTGCCCCAGCACCTCGGCGTGCTCGCTTCCACGGTCAAGACGGTCCTCCGGGAGCATCCCGTCGAGACGATGGCCGAGGGCGACGTCTTCATCATGAACGACCCCTACGACGGCGGCACCCACATCCCAGACATCAACATCCTGACGCCGGTCTTCTGGCGCGGTCGCCTGGTGGCTCTCGCCTCCTGCATGGCGCACCAGCAGGACATGGGCGGGATGGTCATCGGCAGCCTCCCCCCGGACGCCACCGAGATCTTCCAGGAGGGTCTGGTCCTGCCGCCGGTCCGGCTCATGGAGCGGGGCGAGTTCAACCAGAGCGTGCTGAAGATCATTCTCAAGAACGTTCGCATCCCTACCCACACCATCGCCGACTTTCGCGCCCAGCTTGCTGCCATCAGCACCGGCGCGGAGCGCTTCAAGGCGCTGTGCGACGAGTACGGCGCAGACGAGGTGCTGGCGGCGGTCGCCGAGCGGATGGACCGCGCCGAGACGCTCACCCGCGCCCGGATCGCCGAGATCCCGGGCGGCGAGTACACGTTCTGGGACTACCTCGACAACGATGGCATCGTGCTGGACAAGAGCGTCAAGATCCAGGCGACGATGAAGATCCAGGGCTCGGAGATCTTCGTGGACTGGGCCGGCTCGGACCCCCAGGTGCTCGGCGCGGCCAACGCCGCCCTCTCCCACGCCGCCTGCGTGACCTACTACTGCGTCCGTACCGTCACTGACCCCTCCCTACCGAACAACGCCGGCTGCTTCCGGCCGATCTACGTGACCCAGCCAGAGGGGACCATCGTCAACCCACGCCACCCGGCCGCCCTGAACGCCCGCACGATGACCGTCTGCCGCATGACGGACGTGATCTTCGGCTGCCTGGCCCAGGCCGTGCCGGACCGCGTGCGGGCCTCTTCCAGCAGCATGCAGGGCGTCAGCTTCTCCGGCCGGCGCGTCTCAGACGGCCGCGCCTATGTCTATATCGAGCTGTTCTGCGGCGGCATGGGCGCCCGGCCAACCAAGGATGGCGTGGACTACATCGAGACCGACATCACCAATATGATGAACACCCCCACCGAGGCGGTCGAGATGGAGTACCCACTGCGGGTCCACTCGATGCGTCTCAAGACGGACTCTGGCGGCGCGGGCCGCCACCGGGGCGGCCTGGGGATGGAGAAGGTCTTTGAGATCCTGGAAGGCACCTCGGAGATCACCCACCGCGGCGACCGGCATTTCACCCAGCCGTGGGGCCTGCTGGGCGGCCGGCCGGCCATGAGCTGGTCCACCATCGTCAACCGCGCCGACGGCAGCACCCACAAGGTGCCCGCCCGCGAGCGCTTCCGGATGCAGCCGGGCGAGACCATCGACTGCACCACGGCCGGGGGTGGCGGCTACGGCGATCCCCTCCGTCGTCCACCGGCGGCCGTAGCTGCCGACGTGCTGGACCGGAAAGTGTCGCGTGAGGCCGCGGAGCGCGAGTATGGTGTCATCATCGGCGACAGCATGCAGGTGGACCACGAGGCGACCGAGCAGCGCCGCGTCAAACTACGCGCGGAGCGCGGCCCGATCACCTGGATGTTCGATCGCGGCGAGCAGGGCCGGAGCTAGCGGATCATTGGGGGTTGATCCCTCGCGGCCTGGGAGCACAGTCGGCCGCGTGGCCAGCAGGAAAGGAGTCGAGGTTATGGCAGAGACAGTAGAGACGGCAGCATCGGACGTACAGTCCAACGAGCGCATCCAGAGCATCCACGTCAACACGGAGTACCTGGGCGGGTATCAGAGCGTCAACCACGTCCGCGACCTGCCGGACATCTACCTGGACGAGCCGAAGGAGCTAGGCGGCAAGAACAGCGGGCCGACCCCGCTCGAGACGACCCTCTGCGCGCTGAACTCCTGCACGGCGATGATCATGAACATCCTCCGCCGGGAGATGCGCTTCGACCTGCAGGGCGTGCGCTTCGAGACCGAGGGCCAGCACGACGTTCGCCGCGTCGAGATGAAGCGCACCGGCAAGCTGTACTCCCAGGTCGAGCCGATCGCCTACCACTACCACAAGGTCCACCAGAAGGTGTTCATCCGCACTTCGGAGAGCGGCGAGCGGCTGGAGAAGTTCCGCGCCGAGGTGGAGCGCCTCTGCCCGCTGCACGCCCTGCTCCGCGACGCGAAGGTCAACGTCCAGACGGACTGGGTCCTGGAGTCCTGAGCCGAGTCCTTCCAGCACCATCATCCAGAAAGGTGGATGACATGAGATTCCAGCGCACCATCCCTCCGCTCCTCATGGCCCTGGGGCTCGTGCTCGGCGCCTGCGCCCCGCAGGCGCCCGCGCCAGCCAAGCCCGCGGAGAGCAAGCCCGCCGCGACGGCAGCGCCCGCGGCCGGGGCGGCCCCCGCCGCTTCGCCCGCGCCGGCCGCCCCGGCCGCGCCAGCCGCCTCGCCAGCCGCGGCGGCGCCCGCGGCCTCCCCGGCCGCTGCTGCTCCAACCACGGCCGCGCCAGCCACCGCCAAGCTCGTCAAGATC
>JADZDV010000308.1 GCA_020850915.1 Chloroflexota bacterium
CGGGTCGGCGATGCTGAGGGGCCAGGCGTCGTATGGCGGCTGCGCACCGCGCGCGGCGAGGTCCCCGCCCGCGTCCACCAGGCAGGGGCCGAGATCCACGAGCAGATCTGACGCTCGGTCGGCAGCCCAGCCCTTCGCCACGCCGCCCAGGTCGATCCGCACACCTGGCGGCAGAATCACGGTCTGGCGCTTGGCGTCCAGCGCGATGTCGCGCCAGCCATACGCTGGCTGAGCCACGGAAGAAGCGGCCACCTCGTCGTCGAGGCCCTGGTCGAACGAGCGGTCATAGCCAGCGGCTTCGAGCGCATCCATGATGGTTGGGTCGTACAGGCCATCGGTGCGATGCGCCCAGGTCAACGCCACGTTCAGTGCCTCCCAGAGCAGCGGACTCACCCTGATGGCCCGCCCGGCTCTCGCGTTGAGTTCAGACAGCTCGCTGTTCGGACGGAAGCGGCTGAGGCAGGCCTCGATCTCCTCCATCAGGTCACGGACTCGGGCGAGTCGCTCTGTCGCGGCCCCGATCTGCGCGCTCACAACCGTGGCGGCCATCCGGCAGCCCATGGCACGGAACTCGGTACGGTTTGTGGGAAGCTCCACGGCGATCGGTTCGACTGCTGAGTACATAGGCGGCTCTCTTGCGATGCTTGCGAAGCGATCGGTCAGCGGGAGGACGTGCTCCTGCCAGCCGGCTTGGGCGGCGGCGCCGGCGCGGCCGGCTTTGGCGCGGCGGCAACCACCGGCGCCGGGGGTGGTGGAGGCGGTGGTGCGAGCGGCGGCGGCCTCAGCGGCGGAGGCGAGGTGCTGGCTGCGACGGATCTGGGCGCTGGCGCTGAAGCCGCCGGCGCTGGCCCGGCCGGTTCTTTCGCGGGCAGCGAGGGAACCGCCCCGGCAACGACGGCAGGCTTGATGGCCCGCGCGGCAGCCGACTGGCTCGCGGCGGCTGACGCGGCGCTCTGGGACGGGGCGGACACTCGAGCTGCCAGCACGGCTGGTCGCGAAGCCGCGCCCAGCCCGGCATCTGGCGGCGCCACCGGCGGGGCGGTCGGTTTGGGCGGATGCACGCTCAAGGTCGGAATGGGCGGCAGGTCCGGTGAGACCGCCGCGCTCGGGTCTGGCGGGGCCGGCGATGGCACGTCGATGCTGACGACGGTGGGGATCGGAGGCAGCTCCAGCGAGAGCGCCGCCACGTTCGGCTGGGCGACGTCGGTCTGAGCGTCTGTCAGGGTCTGAGCGTCGTCCTGAGCGAGGACGGCCCAACCAACCAGGGTCGCGGTGAGGGACAGCGCGACGATATTGCCTTTGAGGGACTGCCGGGTGGCGATGCTGGCGTAAACGCGTTGAGCACTCTTCATCGTGTCGCGTCTCTCCCGCCCTAGCGGGACGAGCGGCTCTTACCGGACGGCCTTGGCTTGGAGTCGTGGCCGCGGTCGCGCTTGCCGTCGTGGTCGTCGTCGTGGTCGTCGTCATCGTCATCGTCATCGTCGTGGTCGTCATCGTCGTCGTCGTGGTCGCGCTTCGATTCGCTCGAGTCCTTCGACTTCTTCAGCCGCTCCGTCGGACGGGGCGCTGCCGGCCCGGGGGGCGGCGGGTACGCGGGCAGCAGGGCAGCCTGGACCGGCGGCAACGGTGACGTTGGCGCTGGATCGGGACGCTGCGAACCGTCGGGGGCGCTCGAACGCTTCGTGAGGGACGAGTCGCCACGGTCCGCTGGCGCCAGCGTGGAGACTGGTAGTGCGCCGCGGCTCAGCGCCGCGTCCGCCGTGGCGGCAAATTCCTGGGCCGTGTCGGCGGCCGAGGCGGCCGGGGCCGCCGCGTCACCGCCGGGCTGCTGAGCCAGGAGCGCCGCGGCTTCGTCCAGCCGCTGGCGGAACACCCAGTCGCGCTCCATCAGGGCGGCGATCTGCGAGCGGAGACGGTCGTTCTCCGTGGTGAGGGCGCCTAGCCGCGACTGGCCGTCCTGGAGCTTCGCGTTGGCGTCGTCTATCGCCTGGCGATACCCGGCCTCGCGCCGCGTCAGCGCGTCGTCCAGTAAGGGCATAGTGGGCGCATCCGCGCCGGGCGGGTCCGAGGCGGCCGCCGCTGCGGCGGGCGCACTGGTGGCCGACTGGCTGAGCTGCATCACCACCGCGCCAGTCGCGACGAGCACGAAAGCGGTCAGCACGGTCGTGACCAGTAAGGCGGTCTTGTGTGTCATGCACGGGATCCCTACGACCGAGGTCGTCAGCGTGGCTGCCGGTCTCGCGTCCTGGCTCACCGGACGGGGCGCCTGCAACCCGACTGCCACGTTACGTTCGCCACCTAAACCGGAAGCGAATCCGACCAGATTGCTGAAACCCGCTCGGTATACTCGTTCTGAACCAGAGCCAGGGTGGGATCGGCATGCTGGTGCGCGCAGCGTCCGCGGTTTCACCGCGGCTCTGGTCTAGACCGCGCCGCGGCAGGTGGAGCGGACGTACCCGAGCCGGATGAACGCACACGGCACAGCAGCAAGCCGCGATAGGCGGCCAGGGATCAGCGTGACACGACTACTGGTGGTGGAGGACGAGCCGCGCCTCGGCTCATCGCTCGAGCAGGGACTCGCGGAGGCGCACTACACGGTCGATCTGGCGACGGACGGCGAGGAGGCGCTGAGCTTCGCGGACACCTCCGAGTACGACGCCGTTGTCCTGGACCTCCTCCTCCCGCGGGTTGACGGGCTCGAGGTCTGTCGACGCCTGCGAGCGAGGGGCTTCGCGTCGCCGATCCTGCTGCTGACGGCGCGCGACGCCGTGGAGGACCGCGTCCAGGGGCTGGACAGCGGCGCGGACGACTATCTCACCAAGCCGTTCGCCTTCGCCGAACTGCTGGCCCGGCTCCGAGCCCTGCTTCGGCGCGACTCCGCCAACAAGGAGCCGGTCCTGCGCGTCTCCAGGCTGACGCTCGATCCGGCTTCCCACATCGTCCGCTGGGGCAGCGCCGACATCGACCTGACGGCGCGCGAGTACCGCGTCCTCGAGACGCTGCTGCGGCATCCGGGCTGGATCGTGAGCCGGGATGCCATCATCGAGAGCGTCTGGGGCTTCGACTATCCGGACTCCTCCAACCTGGTCGAGGTGTACGTCGGGCGCCTGCGCCGCAAGCTGGCGGAGCAGGGCGCGCCGCCGCTGATCCAGACGGTGCGCGGCGCTGGCTATCGCGTGCAGGAGGTGGAGTCGTGAGGCGCGCCTGGGAGCGCCTGCCGGCCCGCACGAAACTGACGCTCTGGTACGTCCTGCTGATGGCCGGGACGCTGGTCTTCGTCGGCGCCGTGTTGATCTGGCTGGTCGACCGCTCAGTCCACGAGAGCGCGGACGACTTCCTGCGCACGCGCGCCGCCGCGCTGAACGCAGAGACCAAGCTCGATCACGGCAAGCTCGAGCTCGACGTCGACTCCGACGGGAACGGCCGCATCCCGCCGATCCTTCGCGGCCTGGAGATCATCCGAGTCTGGGACACCAGCCACAAGCTGGCGTATCGCCGCGACGAACTGGTCGACGTGCCGGATGCCGCCCCGAAGAGACTCGAGGCGATCGCAGCGGGCAGCGCCTCGTTCGAGACGGTCCAGGCCGGCGACGTGAGCGTCCGCCTCTACTCGGAAGCCGTTGTACGCAACGGTAAGCCGATCGCCGTGCTTCAGGTTGGTCACTCCGAGACGGAGATCGAGCGCCTGCTGGGACTGCTCCGCCTGGTTGGAGCAGGGGGACTGGCGGTCGCGCTCGGCCTCGGCTGGTTCGGCGGCCACTTCCTGGCGCGGCGCGCGCTCTTGCCGGTCGAGCGGATCACGCGCACCGCCACGCAGATCAGCGGCCACGACCTCTCCCAGCGCCTCGAGCCGCCGCTCGCCCGCGACGAGCTGGGCCACCTGACGGCGGCGTTCAACGAGATGATCGAGCGACTGGACCGGGCGTTCCAGCAGCAGCGCCGCTTCACCTCCGATGCGTCGCACGAGCTGCGCACGCCGCTCGCGATCATCCGCTCCGAGGTCGAAGTGGCGCTCGCTCGAAAGCGAGACCCGTCTTACTACTCGCGCGTCCTGGCCGACGTGCTGGAGGAGACGGAGCGCCTGCAGCGGCTGGTCGAGAGCCTGCTGGTGCTGGCCCGCGCCGATAGCGGCCAGGCCCTGACCCTCCAGCCCGTCGATCTCGGCGAGCTAATGGCGGACGTGAGCGCCCGCATCGCACCGCGCGCCCACGATCGCGGCGTGCAGCTCACCGTCATGGTGGACGAGGTGGACCATGTGCGCGGGGACGCGACCTGGCTCGCCCAGGTGCTGCTCAACCTGCTCGACAACGCCCTGCGCCACACGCCGGCGGGTGGACGGGTCAGCCTCTCGCTGGAGCCAGCCCCCGGCGGCGTGATGATGAAGGTCGCCGACACCGGCGAGGGCATCGCGCCGGAGCACCTGCCGCGGCTGTTCGAGCGCTTCTACCGCGCCGACCGCGCCCGTGACCGCCGCGCCGGCGGCACCGGCCTGGGCCTGGCCATCTCGGACTGGGTCGCCCGAGCCCACCACGGCCGCCTCACCGCCGAAAGCCGCCTGGGCGAAGGCTCGACCTTCACCCTCTGGCTCCCCGCGGAGGGCGACGGGCAGGCAAAGACGCCGCCGCCGCGGGAACCAAAGCCAGGAGAGAAGCCCGTGGGCGCCGGGTGGGCGTAAGGCTCAGTACACCCGCTTGCGCAGCACGTCCGGCTTCAGGATGGCGATCTTGCGGCCGCGGCGCTGGATGGCGCCCTGGTCCTCGTACCAGCCGAGCACCTTATTGACGCTCGGGCGGGTGGCGCCAATCATGCCGGCCAGCTCCTCCTGGGTGAGAGGCACGCTGATCTCGATCCCCTTGCCACCGTCCGGCACGCCGTGCGCGTCGGCCAGGTCCAGCAGCTTCTTCGCCAGTCGACCGGGCAGGTCCAGAAAGGCGAGGTCGGCGATGTCCTCGTTGGTGCGGCGGATGATGCGCGCCAGGTTGGCGACCAGCTTCTCGGCCATCTCCATGCGCGTCTTGACGAACTCCAGGAAGTCCTTACGACCGAGCACCAGCGTCTCCACGGGCTCCATGGCGATCACCGTCGCCGAGCGAGGTCCACCATCTAGCAGAGCCAGCTCGCCGAAGCAGTCGCCCTGGCCCAGGATTGCGAGCACAACCTCGTCACCGGTCTCTGATGGGACGACGATCTTCACGCGCCCCTGGCGAATCCGGTGGAGGGTGTCGCCCGGATCGCCGAGGTGGAAGAGGACTTCGCCACGATGGAACGAGCGGCGGCGCATGCTGCGGCTGATCTGGAGAAGGTCATCTGGCGAGACGTTCCGCAGGAGTGCGATCCGCGAGAGCGACGCTGTGTCGATCAAGGTCGGCCTCCTCGTTGCGCGCGGCCGGCGCCAACCGCCCGGGGCGCCAGCTCTCGAGCGTCCCGCCACGCGCCACGCACCGGCGTGGTCTCTTTACGATAGCGTGTCGAGTCCAAGCCGTCGAGGGGTTGCCGGCCCCGTGACGCACCTGGAACGTGCTCGTTGCGCGCTGGGTGCATCTAACTGGTCTGTTTGACAGCCTTCCGACCGCTCCGTAAGATGGCCACGAATAGCACGCCCTCCTCCCTGAGCTGTCGCCGGCCGCCAGATCGTCGCGACCGGAGCACTGACTGGGCCCGGGAAATCGCACGAGCGAGGAATGCTCATGACCGTGACCTCGGAGTCTCCTGAGGCGGCGAACGTCGTCCATTACCGCGACCTGCGCGAGTGGATCGCGCGGGTCGATGCCCTGGGCGAATTGAAGCGAGTCAACGGCGCCCGCTGGCAAGACGAGATCGGCGTCATCTGTGAGTTGAACGCCAAGCGCCCGCCCCACCCGGCCTTGCTTTTCGACGACATCCCCGGCTACCCGAGCGGCTTCCGCATCCTGACCGCCGCCACGAACACGGCGAGGCGCCTGGCGCTCACCCTGCGCCTGCCCGCCACGAACACGGCGGAGCTGGTCGGCCTGATGCGCGGCGGACGAGTGTCTGGCTGGCAGCGCCAGGCGCCGGAATTCGCGCCGCGGGTCGTCCCGGACGGCCCGGTCTTGGAATGCGTCCAGGAAGGTGCCGAGGTGGACCTCGAGACGTTCCCTACGCCGACGTGGCACGAGTACGACGGTGGGCGCTACATCGGGCCGGGCAACGCGGTC
>JADZDV010000309.1 GCA_020850915.1 Chloroflexota bacterium
ACTCTTCCGCGCCGTCGAAGCCTCCCCCGGCGGCGGCAACCTGGGCACGCAGGCGATGATCCTGGCGTACCGGCGGATGATTGCCGGAACTCCCTGACGACAACCTGCCCGCCCGTGGGCCAGACCGCGTCTGCGGTCAGACTCGACCATCCGACCCGCCCCTGCCCCCGGCGGAGAGAACCGCATGAACCGCCCCGGTCGTGAGCCCGAGAAACTGATCCCGCTGCGCGGCGGATACCGAAAGCTCAAGAGCTTCCAGGTGGCCCAGCTCGCGTATGACGTGACCGTGCGATTCTGTGAGCGCTACGTCGCGAAGCGGAGCCGCACACACGACCAGATGGTCCAGGCCGCCCGCAGCGGCGTGCAGAACATCGCCGAGGGCAGCCAGGCCAGCGGAACTTCCAAAAAAACCGAACTCACGCTCACTAACGTGGCCCGCGCCAGCTTGGAGGAGTTACGCCTCGACTACGAGGACTTCCTGCGCCAGCGCGGCCTGCCCCAGTGGCCGCGCTCCGACCCCCGCCGCGCCTCCCTGATCGCCCTGCGCCCCGCCGCCGCTGACGACGTAGCCGCGTGGGCCCGGGCGGTGCACGATGGACAATGTGGACGACATGGACAAAATGGACGCCCGGACCGCCCGATGTCCACCAAGTCCACCCCGTCCACCAAGTCCACCCCGTCCACCAAGTCCACCCCGTCCACCAGGTCCACTCCGTCCACCACGTCCACCTACCCCGAAATCGCCGCCAACGCCGCCCTCGCCCTCATCGCTGTCGCTTGCGCCCTCCTCGATCGCCAGATCGCCGCCCTCGAGCGCGACTTCGTCGAGCATGGCGGCTTCACCGAACGCATGTACCGTGTCCGCAGCCAGACCCGCAACTCCCGGTCCACGCCATGAACGAAGCCGACACCCGCGCCAGCTCATCGACCCCCTCGCCGTTACACTGTCCATGAACAATGTAGGACCCCAATGGACTCTCGATGCTCCTCACAATCTCCACCACCCACGCACCCGCCACCGACCTCGGCTACCTGCTCCACAAGCGGCCGGACAAGCTCCAGACCTTCCCGCTCTCCTTCGGCAGCGCCCACGTCTTCTACCCGGGGGCCGCTGAAAACCGCTGCTCCGCCGCACTGCTCCTCGACATCAACCCCATCGACCTCATCCGCGGCCGCGGCACGACGCTCGACCACTACGTCAACGACCGCCCGTACGTCGCGTCGTCGATGCTCTCCGTCGCGATCTCGCAGGTCTACGGAACGGCCCTCGCGGGCACCTGCAAGGCCCGGCCCGAGCTCGCCGCCACGTCGATTCCCCTCGAAGCGTCGATCGCCGCGCTGCCCTGTGCGGCGGGGGAGGAACTCATTCGGAAGCTGTTCGAACCACTGGGCTACGAAATAACAATCACCGGCCACCCGCTCGACGACCAGGTCGCCGCCTGGGGACGGTCCAGCGTATTCACGGTTCAGCTCGCCGCGACGCGGACGCTCAGCGAGCTTCTCACGCACCTCTACGTCCTGATCCCGACGCTCGACAACGAGAAGCACTACTGGGTCGGCGACGCCGAGGTCGAAAAGCTGCTCCGCCACGGCGAGGGCTGGCTCGCAGCCCACCCCGAGCGCGAATTGATCGCGCGGCGCTACCTCCGTTACCGCCGGAATCTGCTCGACGAGGCCATCCGTCGCCTCCGCGAGCAGGATACGGAGGGTCCGCGGGAGATCGACGCCGAATTCACCGATGACCCCCGCGAGGAGGCCGGTGAGAAGCGCCTCAGCCTCCATCAGCAGCGCCACGGCGTCATCCTCTCGACGCTCCGCGCACGCGGCGTCCGTCACGTGCTGGATCTGGGCTGCGGCGAGGGTCGACTGCTGCGCGACCTGCTCATCGACCGCAGCTTCGAAAAGATCGTCGGGATGGACATTTCGCATCGGGCGCTGGAGATCGCCGCCGTCCGGCTTCGCCTCGATCGCATGCCCCCTCGGCAGCGGGCGCGCATCGAGCTTATCCACGGCTCGCTCCTCTACCGCGACTCGCGGCTCGCCGGCGCGGAGGCGGCCGTGCTTTGCGAGGTGATCGAGCATCTCGATGAAACCCGCCTCGCCGCGCTGGAGCGGGTCGTCTTCGAGTGCGTTCGGCCGCCGCTGATCCTCGTGACGACGCCCAACCGCGAGTACAACGTGATGTGGGAGAGCCTTCCCGCGGGCACGCTCCGGCACCGCGACCACCGCTTCGAGTGGACCCGCGCCGAGTTCGCCGCGTGGGCCAGCGCGGTCGCCGCCAGAAATGGCTACGACGTCGAGATTCGCGCGATCGGCGATCCCGCGGTGACCGCCGACGGCGTCGACGTCGGCACTCCGACACAGATGGCCGTCTTTGCACTCCGCGAGCCGTCGACTTCAACAGGTGGCGCCGCTTTACGATCGGGGGCGGCTACGTCATGAACATCACCGTCCCCGAACTCTCGCTCGTTGTCCTGATCGGCGCATCCGGCTCCGGCAAGAGCACGCTTATCCGGCACATCTGCGGCCTGGAGATCGGCCAGGCCGGGCAGAGCACCATCGAAGTGCTGGGCAGTTCGATTCAGGATGGCGGCCGGCTCGCATCGAAGGCGCGCGAGATGCGCCGCAACATCGGCGTCGTCTTCCAGCAATTCAACCTTGTCGGACGCCTGTCGGTGCTGTCGAACGTCCTGCTCGGAAATCTCG
>JADZDV010000310.1 GCA_020850915.1 Chloroflexota bacterium
CTGATGAACGGCGGTCGCAAGAAATGGGAGCTCGAGGGGCGCCCGCTGACGACCGACGCGCCAAACGTGACGCCAGCCCGCTACCAGGCGAAGGTCCTGGACCTCACGTTCCGCGCCTACCAGTTGGATGTCATGGGGTACGTGGGCGCGCCGGCTGGCAAGGCTCTCGTGGACGTGCGATCGCCGGCCGAGTACAACGGCGAGATCATCGCACCGCCAGGCCTGCCGGAGACTGCCCAGCGCCCCGGCCACATTCCGGGCGCGGCGAATATCCCGTGGGGCCAGGCGGCCAACGAGGACGGCACGTTCAAGAGCGCCGAAGAGCTCCAGAGCCTCTACAGCGGCAAGGGTGTCACGCCGGACAAGGACGTGGTGGCCTACTGCCGCATCGGGGAGCGCTCCAGCCACACCTGGTTTGTCCTGAAGGAGCTGCTCGGCTACCCGAACGTCCGCAACTACGACGGATCCTGGACGGAGTGGGGCAGCGTCATCGGCGTCCCAATCGACAACCCGGCGGCGAGCGGGAGCTGAGCGCGGGTTCTCGATCCGTAGCTCCATGAGCCGATGAGCCCGTAGCCGCTCGCCTGCGCGAGCGGCTACGGGCATGACCGGTTCGTCGCACCCCGCCGCTCCTCGAGCGTGCGCGGCCAGTCCTGCTCGAGCAGGCGGGCGTGGGCGCAGTCGGCCAGCAGCTCTTCGGCCTCGAGACGATGGCGTATCGACGGAGGACAACCTCCGGCCTGCTTGCCCGTTGTGCAACGGCGCCAAGGGCAGCGCCGCTCACGGAATGGAACTGGATACTGGAACTCTGGTCCGGCTGTTCAATCCACGGACGCACGCCTGGAGCGCTCCCTTCGCCTGGAGCATGGACGGCACGCGGGATGTGGGACGCACGGCGACCGGTCGGGCGACGGTCATGGCGCGCAATCTGAACAATAGATTCCTGGTTCAGGCTCGGCTCCGGTGGGTTACCGCGGGGTGGCACCCGCCGTCGCAGTAGAGCCGAAGCGCGCCGGTAGGGGCTGACCCTTCGGCAGTGGACACTGGCGATATTCCAGACTCCGCGACCACACGCTCATATGTTGCGGCGACACGCGAGACTGCTTCCTGGCCGACCTGACCTGCCGCGGCGCGATCCGCCGCCAGGTCGGCCTGAGCCCGACCGAGGCTCCCGTCGCCTGCCCCCACGGCAGCCCGGTGCTGCTGGACTTGGGCGCGAGGTTCCTCGCGCGGCAGTTCAACTTCTATCCCGTTCGGCAGCGTCGATCCCGGAGCGGGAGATCGTGTCACCGCCCGAACGGCGAGACAGCGAGAACGCCACCGACGATGCCAGCATTACCCCGGCCCACACGCTGGGCGTCACCACGCCGAGGAGCAGCAGGCCCAGCGAGCCGATCTCCCAGGGAATGGCAAAGACGTCTACGTATACAATAACGAGAATCGTTAAGATGATGAGACAAGCTTCTTGAAAATTCCACCTCATGTTTGATCCAGTCATCAGACACGCATACGATGACAAGCAGAGAGCCAAAATGACAACGATATCCCAGATATTCCAATTTAGAAACGAGTAATTCTGAAAAGAAGACACGATACAAAAGAAGGCGGCAAGAGTGAATGTATAGACTGAAAGCTTCCTCAAGGTTCTATCTCACACAGCTCGCAATCATAGCCGATTGCTCTGAAGAGGAATCCCCCGGGGCCAAGCCGATGCTCACGACGCTGCTGTGCGCGCCGGGTAGGCGCTGGCCGGCACGTGGCGCCAGCCTCAGTCGGCGGTTCGGTACTATATCGCTCGCACCCTGCCGCGGGACGCTCTGCGCCGCTGGCCTGACGTGACCACACGCGCGGGCGGTCCTCTCGATACATTCCGGAGATCACCATGCACTGGACTCCACGGCGCGAGCGGTTCCGCGCCCTGCTCTCGGGCGATCACTGCGTTCACCCGGCGTCGGTTCACGACGCGGTGGCTGCGCGGATCGCCGAGGATCTTGGCTTTGAGGTCGGGATGTTCGCGGGCTCCGTCGCGTCGCTGGCCGTCCTGGGCGCGCCGGACCTGATCGTCCTGACGCTCTCCGAGTTCGCCCAGCAGGCGTACCGGATCAACCGCGCGGGCAATCTGCCGCTCCTGGTGGACGCCGACCACGGCTACGGCAACGCCCTGAACGTCAAGCGCACCGTCGAGGAGCTGGAGACGGCCGGCGTGGCGGCGCTGACGATCGAGGACACCCTGCTGCCCGCCCCGTTCGGCGCGACCGGCAAGAACAAGAACCAGCTCGTCTCTCTTGAAGAGGGCGTCGGCAAGATGAAGGCGGCCCTGGCCGGTCGCCAGGATCCGTCGCTCGTCATCGCGGGCCGCACCAGCGCCATGCAGACAGGCGGGCTGGGGGAGACGGTCAAGCGCTCCCGGGCGTACGTCCAGGTCGGGGTGGACGCCATCTTCCTGGTTGGAGTGGAGACCCGCGAGGAGCTCGACGTGCTGGCCGAGGAGATCAGGGTGCCGATCTTCCTGGGGCGCATCAACGCCACGCTGTCTGATCGCGAGTACCTGGCGAGTCGCAACGTGCGGGTTGCGCTCCAGGGGCACCTGCCGTTCGCGGCGATCATCCAGACGCTGCACGACGTCCTCAAGGCGCTGCGCAACGGCACCCCGCCGTCGAAGATCCAGGGCGTCGCCTCGGACGAGCTGGTCAAGCGGGTCACGCGCGACGACGACTACAAGAGCTGGACGCGCGATTTCCTGAGCTGACCGGAAGGGTGAAGGGTGAAGTGTGAAGAGTGAAGGGTGAAGGGTGAAGGGTGAAGGGTGAAAGGTGACCATGGAGAATAGAGAGCTCGGGATCGCGGTGATCGGGTCGGGTCGGATCGGGTCGTTTCGGGCGCGGCTGGCCTCGCAGCATCCCGCGGTCAGGTTCCTGGCGGTGTCGGACCTCGATCCGGCGCGCGCGGAGACGCTGAAGGAGGCGGTTGGCGCCGATCTGGCGTCGGGCGACAACTATGAGGTGATCAGCCGCCCGGAAGTGAACGCCGTGATCGTCTCGACGGCCGAAGGCGAGCACACCAAGCCGATCCTCGAGGCGCTAGAGTTGGGCAAGTCCGTGCTCGTGGAGAAGCCACTCGCCCTCTCGATCGGCGACGCCGACGAGACGCTCGAGGCGCTCAAGCGGAGCAGGGGCAACCTGCGGGTCGGCTACAGCCGGCGCTTCAAGCACCGCTACCTGCGCGCCAAGGAGCAGCTCGTCCAGGGCCGACTGGGGAAGATCACCGGCGCCGCCGGCCGGGTCTACAACGGCCGCGCCCAGGCGTTCGCCATTCTCAAGCGCGACCCGCACGCCACGCCGATCCTCGACGTGCTGACGTACTACGTGGACCTGATGAACTGGTTCCTCGAGGGCGTCCGGCCGGTCGAGGTCGTCGCGCGCGGCTTCCGGGGCGAGGGCGTCTTTCGCCAGGCCGGCTACGACATCGACGACGTGGACTGGGCGATCGTCACCTACGAGGATGGCGCGGTGGTCAACCTCGGCATCAGCTACGCCCTGCCGGCGAACTATCCTTCCCTCGGCCAGGCCGGGCGGGTGGAGCTGCTCGGCACGGATGGCGTCATGCTGCTCGACGACGACCATACCGAGCAGGTCATGTACTCCGAGATCGGCTTCCCGCACGTCTACGTGCCCGATCTGACCGTGAACATGACCTTCCTCGGCAGCTCGACGCCGGGCGACTGGGCGCTGGGCAGCTTCTGGGGCCCGCTGGC
>JADZDV010000610.1 GCA_020850915.1 Chloroflexota bacterium
CAGCACCACAACATGATTGACACCATGGTCGGTGTCTGGGGCTAACAATTGGTAACAGCCAACCCCGGCGTCGTCGCGTGCGCTTATTCCGGGTAATAAAATAATGTGCGCCAGGAACACAACAAACAACATTACGCGCCTTAGGCAGGAGCAAGTAATATGAATGTGATAAACAATGAATTCGGCACTGTTGTGGAAGGTCCAATTGAAGCGGTTCTTTGGCTTGAAAAGACCCTCGAATGTTGCACTTTTGAAGATGGATGCCATTGGCACGACGAAAATATCATGATGGAGCGTGAGTGTACTAGATTATATGTTTCGACCATTGAAGGCTGCAAGCCTGTTCAGACCCGTTACCTAATTGAATCTGTGTGTAGAATGCAGGAATATTTTGAGATTGATAAACCATGGCACTTGACATGGTCGGAATTCTGTGCGGACAACCAACATTGGTCAGTCTGTGGGTCGGCATCTGTATGTTACAAGGGGACTGTTCGACAAATGCAATCACCTCATCTGTGGATACTGGAGACTGAGCAAATACTTCAAGAAGAAGAACGGGCACAGAACCAGGAAAACGCTTCCGGCGGGGTTGACTAATAGCGAGTCCTAGAAGATTTTGGAATGCGTACCCGCCCCATCGATATGCGTTTTCAGCGTTAAGCATGACATCATGCAAAGCTTGACATTGACAACATCCTTCTGGCAAAGCCCAGGAACACTTTTGGGGCATAAGTAAAAGTAAACGTATCACCCAGTCCGAGGACAAACAAAGCAACGAAACCAGCTCCTCGCAACATCTCGCGTAACATCACGTGGACATCCCCGAGGAGGAACGAAATACCATGGCAAGCTTACGACAAAAGAAGCTCAAATCAGGCAACTACATCTGGGTCATCGAGTACCGGCTTGACGGCAAGTCGAAGACGTACTCGCTTGGCAGCACGGATCGGCACACGGCCCAACGGCTTTACCATGAGTTCTGCGCAAAGCTGCTTGACGTTGAGCCTGGTCAAACGCCAGATAAACCGATTGACGTTAAAGGTGAAAAGCGCCGTCGCGAAGCCCGCGAGCACAAGGCGAAGCTGCAAGAGTTTTCGAAACTTCGGATTCCCGACCTTGAACGCGAGTACATGGCCTTCAGCCGAGCGAACAAGACTGAGAACACGTGTGAGATCATTCAGCAGGGATTCTGGAAGTTCCGGGAGTATGCCGACGACATTCCGCTCGAGAATGTGAACTACCAAATCGCGGAAGGGTACAAGACTTGGTTGCTGCAAAGGCTAAACGGAACCACAACAAACATGTACCACAGAGCCGTAAAAGCCGGGTTCGAGTATGCGGTTAAGCTTGAGTGGCTGGTGAAGAATCCTTTCCGTGGTGTGAAACCGGTCAGAATTCCGGAACCGGATTATGCAGTTTACCTGAACGAAGAAGAAGTTACACTATTGCTGTCCGTAATCACCAACGATGAGTTCCGGCGGCTGATTCGCTTCTTTCTATTGACCGGATGCCGCAGAACCGAAGTTGCCCTGATCGATTGGCGTGACATTGACTTGGAGATGCGGACAATCATCTTGCGCGCAAGCAACACGAAGACCAAACGAAATCGCGTTCTGGAGATCGGTGAGAAGTTGTATGAACTTCTGCAGGAGCAGGGTCCGAAGAAATCCGGCCGACTGTTTCCCAAGTGGACGGCCAACTCGATTACCGTGATCTTTAAGAAGTACGTCAACCAGTGCGACTTTGGCCGAAAGATCACAGTTCACTCGTTGCGTCACACCGCCACGGTGTACTTCCTGATGGCTGGAATCGACATGTTCACTGTATCAAGAATTTTGGGGCACACATCTGTCCGAACCACCGAAACAGTGTATGCCCACATACCCACCGGACGTAAACGGGAAGCCATGGATAAGCTCCCATTTTGACCCCAAATGTTGCGCTGTCGTAACGAAATGTCGTAACGCGTTACGACATGGTGTTTTCACAAAGTCACAAGAGCCCCAACATTGGGGCTCTTTTCTTTATCACTTACGCGGAAGATTCAGAGATTAATGAATGTCCGGCAGCGTTTGACAACCAGTCTCTAACGCTTGTAACATCTCACCTTACAACTACGGTACATCCAAAAGACAAAGCCCCTGACATTCTCATGTCAAGGGCTAAGTCATCTGCGGAGAGAGGGGGATTCGAACCCCCGATACGGTTTCCCGTA
>JADZDV010000311.1 GCA_020850915.1 Chloroflexota bacterium
ATCCTGCTCGGTGAGGAGGGCTCGCCAGTCCTCGCCGACTGCGGTGTGGCCCGGCTCCTTGAAGACTCCACCCACGTGACAGGGACCGGCGCCGTCGTTGGGACTCCCGCCTACATGTCCCCGGAGCAGGCCGCGGGGCACGAAGTCGGGCCGGCTTCGGACCAGTACTCTCTGGCAGTAGTCCTGTTCGAAACGCTCGTCGGACGACCGCCCTTTGAGGGCCGCACGCCGGTGGCGACGGCCCTGGCACACCTTCAGCAGGCGCCCCCCAGCCCGCGCGCACTGAACCCTGATCTCTCGCCGGGCGTGGAGGCGGTGCTGCTCCAGGCATTGAGCAAGCAGCCAGAGGATCGCTTTCCGGGCTGCACCGCGTTCATCGACGCGGTCACCCTGGCCGCGCACGGCCCAACCGGGGCGGCGTTCGACACGGCAACGGCCATTCGGGACATCACGCCGACTCCCCCTCTTCAAACGCGGCGGTTGGCGCCGAACACGCCAGGGACCCCCATCCCCGCGCCCATGCCGACGCCCGTACCGGCTGCGCCTGCGCGCCAAACTGCGTGGGCGCCCCCAACCCCGATCTCCAAGCCAGCCCTGGCGACAGCGCCGGCGCCAGTTGTCACGGGCCGGGCTGCGCCCGGAGCGGCGTACGGCGAACCCGGGCCCGCTCGTGGCGTGCAGCGGTACGCCACCATCGTCGTCATCTGCGCGCTGCTCCTGGCGGCCGGCGCGTTCGCGGCAAGCCAGATGGTGCCTGGGCTGGGCCCGGCGGGAACGCCGACGCCGCCAGCAGCCGCGCGAACGGTTGCGAACCCCTCAAACAGCGGTCCGACAGCCGTTCTGGCCGTCGGGGCTGCCACGGCGACGGCGACGTCCGCTCCCGCCTCGACGACGGTGCCAACGACGACTTCTGAACCGACCTCCACGCCGCGGCTCACGTCGACGGCCACGCCAGCTCCGCCTACCAACACGCCGGTGCCGCCCCAGATCGCGGCCTGGCGAGATGTCACATCCAAGCTTGACGCGGGCCTGTGGAACAACGACCTCGCGGGCGCTGCCAGGCTGATCGCAGAGTACCTGGCCACGTACCGGGACTCAGCCGTGCCTGAGGCGCGCGACAAGCTGTATTCAGCCGACATCGAGCTCGCAAAACAGCGGCTCGCGGCGAACGACCCCGCCGGCGCGCAGCGGTACTTCAAGGAAGCGCTGGACCTGCGACCTGACGACCCGCTCGCGAACGGAGAGCTGAAGAAAACACAGCTCTACCTGGCGGGCGTCGCCGCGTTGTCGGAGCAGAACTGGCAGACGGCCGCTGACGTGCTCAGCGAACTGGTCAGCATCCAGTCTGATTTCCTGGACTCTCAGGCGCGGCTTGATGCTTCGCAAGCGGAGCTGCGGAAGACCTGGACGCCTACGCCCGTTCCGCGAACCCAGCCGGAGCCGAAGCCACAACCGCAACCGCACCCGCACCCACAGCCGACCAAGCCGCCGTTCGTGCCCCCGGCACAATGAGGCGTGAGGGCGCTCGACGCGCGCTGGCAGGGACGCTGTAGATGCCGGACGACACTGCGCCGACCGGCGCCCCGCCAGGACGCGCGCCAGTTCGCATCGGCGTCATCGCCGACCGGCACGTCATGCCAGTGGACCAGTACCTGGTGGAGCGCGTCCGTCCAGGTCAGTCAGCCTACGACGAGGTGCTCGCGGCGTGCGAGCGGTGGCTGAGCGAGCACCCCGAGGCCGGGGTTGACGGTGGAGTCCCGCTCGAGGTCTTCTACAGTGGCCTCACTGAAGCGACGATGGCGGTCGCGGACGCACTCCACAACAACGGACGCGTCAACGCGCGGCTCATGCGCTTTGACATCGTGCTCCAGAGCTATGAATCGCTGCGACGGCATCAGGTGCCCTGTCAACCGCGGACGACCGATCCGGCCACGGGATCCCGCGGCTGAACCAGAGCCGGGGTGGGATCCACGGGGTTGCGCGAGCAGCATCAACTCGTTCCACTGTAGCCCTGTTTGAGTGCGACCGGGTGCTGTCAGCGCCAGTACGGGTCCGCGATCTGGCGGCCATTGCTCTCGTTCAGCGCGAGCGTTCGTGTCTCCCCGGAGCGGACAAGTAGTGGCACGAGCCACTCGTAGCGGAGCGGCCCGTCCGGCTGCGCCGCGGCCAGGACGTAGTTACCGGGTGGCACGTTCTGGAGGAAGAACTGACCGTTAGCGTCGGCGGCGGTGTAGAGCGCCTGGCTCTCGTCCGTTCCGCGCAGCAGGCGCAGTTCCACCCCCCGGACCGGCTCCCGCTGGGCACCCTGGAACCAGGTCACGACCCCGCCGACCGCGCCGCCCCGGACGATAAGTGTTGGCGTAGCCGTCGGCTCGGGCCCAGACGACGTCGATGGCTCGAGCGAATACAGGAACACCGCGACCGCCGCGATCAGAAAGACACCGGCCAGAAGGCTGCGCGTCACACCAGGCTCCTACCGACGTAGTGGCAGCACGCGTCCGTTGGTCTCGTTCAGTTCGACGTTCTTCACCTCTCCGGGACTGCCGGCGATCGGGACCAGCCAGGTGTACTCGAAGTCCTCGGTGCGCCGCGAGACGCGGACGACGTAGGACTCCGGCGCGAGGTTGCCTATCTCGAAGCGACCGTTCTCGTCCGTGGCCGTGAAGGCCACCTGGTGTTCGTCCCGACCGCGCACGACGCGCACCTCCGTCACCTGGAGCGGCTGCCGCTGCGCGGCCCCGGAGAACAACCAGCTCACCGAGCCGCGGACGGTGATCGGCTGGCGGACCGGCGTGGCGGTGGGAAGGGGCTCCCTCGGCGAAAGGGCGAGTGTGCTGCAGGCGGTGGAGAGCCAGATCAGCGCGCTTGCTGCCAGTACACGTCTACGCATGAACGCTCCAGTTGGCTCCCGCGCGGCACCGACCACCGTCGCCGCGCGATCTTGGCCGTCAGCCATGCATGACGGTCTCAATAGTGCAACGAAAACCGTCGCGCCGACGGTCACACCGCGTGACTGGCGGTCTTCGATCGGCGCGTGCGGTCGCCCGGGCTCAGGTGGGGCATGGAAGCGCTTAATGGAGGCGCTTAGCGTCCCAGGAGCATCTCCGGCAACATGCTCGGCTCGAGCTCTCGCTCGACATACGTCGGCCCCTTGCAGCGCGGGCAGCGGAGACCGCGGACGCTCGGAGCAGCGGCTGTGTTGGGTGCCAGTTCGAGCAGGCCGTCAAAGATCGTGGCCGCGACACCTCCGCAGTGCATACAGAGCACGGTACCGAAGCGCCAGGAAGTGCGTGTGCCGACCATGGTTCTCTCCCGGAAGATCGTGCGACGGCAGGCATGGCACCACGTGCCCACGCCTGCTACAATGATCCCATCTAGTTTACTAGAAGATTAGCCAGGTTGCAAGCGTTGAGCGAGACACGGGTCGACACGGCCTACCGACACCTGCGGGCTGCCATCGAGGCGGGCCAATTCCCGGTCGAGTCGGCGCTCCCAGCTCAGCCGGAGCTGGCGCGCGATCTTGGCATCTCTACGGTGACTCTTCGCCACGCATTGGCGCGTCTCGCGGATGAGGGGTACATCGAGGCTCGCCAGGGATCCGGCACGTTCGTGCGGTCCGGCCGTCCCCGGCGCGGCCCGGTCCTGGTGGCCGACGACGACCCATCGATTCGCGACCTGCTGCGGAGCGCGCTCGAGGAGTCTGGGTACGCGGTTGAGGCCGTCTCTAGCGGCGAGCGCGCGATCGAGCTGGTGCGGCGACGGCACTACTCGCACGTGTTGCTGGACGTGCGCATGGGCGAGGTGGACGGCGTCCAGGCCGCGAAACGTATCGCGCAGTTGTCACCGCGCACGGTGGTCGTCTTCGTCACGGCGTACCCAACCGCTCTGCTCGAGGCACCCCGTGGGGGCACCTGGCCCGCGCTCGTGCTGCGAAAGCCGTTCGACCTTGACGAGGTAGAGCGTGTGCTCGAGCTGCAGCGCTCCTGAACGTTACGCTACTGAATGAGCGCCAATCCGTGGTGGGATGCCGCCGAGCTGCTGCGCCTGGACGGGCTTGTGCGCGCTGCTCAGGAATC
>JADZDV010000312.1 GCA_020850915.1 Chloroflexota bacterium
CAGCACCACATGCCGACGATCGGCGGCGAGAGCGGGGTCACCTGGTCGGCGCCGATGCACGGCATGATGATGGACTGGATCCGCGACCGCCTGGCCGGCAAGCCGCTCCACCACCCGAACCAGGTGGTCTACCTGGAGCCCGGCAGCGCCGGCCCGAACAGCCCCGCCGCCACCGTGCAGCGCCGCTGGTACGAGGACCGGATGGGCGGGAACGGGAAGTAGGAGAGCATTCGTGGACAGGAGCGGCCAACCGACTGCTCCTGTCCTTCACGAGTGGAGGGGCGATAGAGGATGGATACTGTCCGATCGGTAGTGACCCCACTCCATCTCGTACTCGCGTTCGCCATCCTAGAACTGTGTGTCATCAGCATCAGGCTGGTTCGGGAAGGACCTGCCGGGGTACGGCGGCTCTGGACTGAGGTAGTCCAAGCCCTGGCCCAATCGTTCGCCACGTTCCGCGATTCTCTGCCGGGTGGCCAGCACGGTGGCGGGCCGCGAGCGGCCGCCTGATACCCGGAGAACGATCAGTCGGGAGGAGCGCTCAGAAGCGCGCGCTCCCGGTCCGTCAGCGCCGCGCCGAGTGCCGGGATCTCTTCGAGAAGGGACTGAGCATCGGCCAGATTCTGCAAGCGCTTGGACCGACGACGAGCGGGGTCCGAACCCGCGCGAAGCGTCTCATGGAGCAGGTCCGCGCGGTCGATGACCCGGAGGCGAACATCGTGGAGAGGGATCTCTATCGCCCGCTCGATCGCCGGCGCCACTGCCGGGTCGCCGGTGATTTGAACCGGTACGTTCTCGGGCCCCAACCAGTTCTCCGAATGCTGGAAACGTCCGGTGAGCGAAAAGCCGGCGGCCTCCAGGGCGGCTCGGGGATTCGCATCCAGGCTGCTCATGGCGAGATCGATGTCCAGCGTCGTGCGTGGCCTTCGACTGGTGGACCTGCAAGGCAACGCCGTCGATGATGGCGTAGGGCACGCCAGCCTGCCACAACTGCCTGACCAGGACGCTCAAGTTGTCTACGGGCGAGCCCGCCAACCTGCGTCCCAGGCCGCGGAACCGACGCCGGCGCCTGAGACAAGATCACTCGCGCGCAGCTCGTCCAACGTCATCCGGTAGTCACCCGGCGGCGGGATTCCGTCATCAGTAAACGACGGCCGTAGTCCACAGTAATCGACGGCAGTAGTCCACAGCTCATCCTAACCTACAGGTTAACCTTAACATGATCAGCAGCGCGACCCCCTTTCGCGCGGCCGAGCGGAGCAGTTCGGCGCTGGTTTCTTGCCTCGCGATCTGCCTCGCGATCAGGGACGCGCAGCGACCTGCTTCTCAGGTGGCGCTAGCCAGTTCAGTTCAACGTCGCCTTCGCAGTGCTACGATCTCAGCACCATGAAAGCGCGCGGGTTGGCTCTGTTCGATACGGCCATCGGCCGCTGCGGCGTTGTCTGGAGCGAGGCCGGACTGGTGAGCGTGCACCTTCCGGAGACGGACGACGGCGAGACGCGGGCGCGGATACGGCGGCAGTTTCCTGAGGCGTCGGAAGCCGTGCCGCCGGCGGAGATCCGGCGCGCCATCGACAAGATAGTCGCGCTCCTGCGGGGCGAGGCGAGCGACCTCCCCAGGGTGACGCTCGACATGGAAGGGATCCCGCCGTTCCACCAGCGCGTCTACGAGGTCACGCGGACCATTCCGCCGGGGACCACCCTGACGTACGGCGAGGTCGCGGCGCGGCTCGGGGTGCCGGGCTCGGCGCGCGCAGTCGGCCAGGCGCTCGGGCGCAATCCATTCGTCATCGTTATCCCGTGCCATCGGGTGGTGCCCGCGGGCGGCAAGCTTGGCGGCTTCTCCGCGGCCGGCGGCACAGCGACGAAGCGGCGGCTGCTCTCGATCGAGGGAGCGCCAGTCGCGGGGACGCTGCCGCTCTTTGAGGACGCTTCGGACAGCCCCTCGGCGACGATGCGCCGCCCGTAGCGCGCCTCGAAACCCCGGTCCTTGTCCGCGGCAGACCGGTCCCGCGAGACGCATGCGACCATTCGTTGACACTCGGCTCGATGGGCGGTAGAGTAGCGGGTATCCCAGGCCCGGAGGTGCGGCGATGTCCGAACGAATGGCCTATGTGAACGGGTTCGTGCCCGAGAGCGCTGCGAGCGTGTCCATCTTCGACAAGGGCGTCCAGCTCGGGCAGGGCGTCTACGAGCGGACTCGGACCTACGAGCGCGGCACGAAGACGTTCCGCCTGGACGAGCACCTCGCGCGCCTCGAGCGCAGCCTGCGCGCCATCCGCCTCGATCCCGGCCTGAGCATGGCGGGATTGAAGGAGGTCACCCTCGACCTCGCCGCGCGGAACCGCGACCTGCTGGGCCCGAACGACGACTACGCCATCGGCCACTACATCACCCGCGGCCAGCCCGGCGGCCCGCCGACGGTGATCGTCTTCACCGAGCCGATTCCCTTCAAGAGCTTCGCGCGTGAGTACCTGGAAGGCGGGCATGCCGTCACCGCCGTGACGCGCGCGCTGCCGACCCAGGTGATCGACCCGAAGATGAAGACGACCAGCAGGATGCACTTCTGGCTGGCCGAGATCGAGGCCCACCTGGTAGACCCCAAAGCGTACCCCCTGGTGCTGGACCTCGACGGCAACGTGACCGAGCTGACCATGGCGAACTTCTGGATTGTCCGCGACGGCGAGATCATCACGCCGCCGGATCGCTCGATCCTGGGTGGCATCTCGCGCGGCGCGGCGCTGGAAGTGGCTCAAGATCTCGGCATCCCGACGGTCGAGCGGGATTTCCAGCTCTACGACGTGCGCAACGCCGACGAGGCGTTTCTGACCACCACCACCCGCAGCGTGCTGCCGATCACGAAGGTGGACGGCGGCCCGGTCGGCGATGGCAAGCCCGGCCCGATCGTCGCGCGGCTCCAGAATGGCTGGACGGAACGGTTCGGCTTCGACTTCGTGGCCCAGGCGTTGAGCCACCTCGAAGACGGCGAGGTCGCCGCTTCAGGGGCCGCCGCCCGCGCGTAGCGAACGACAGGGGACACGTCCCGCCCGTTCGTCGACCGGCCCGTTTGCTCTGCAAGGGGAACAAACAGGGCGCCACACCTGCTGATGGGTGCCTTCCGAAGGAGAGGCACCGTGTAGAGAGCGTCGAGGCTTGAGGTCACACGGCCAGGAGGGCTGCCATGCAGTCTGCTCGCTTCTCCGTCACCGTCTATCGATCCGCCCTCGTAGCGTTGCTCCTTCCGTTGATGGCCAACTGCGCGCCCGCCGCGCCGCCGGCCCCGCCTTCCGCCGGCCAGCCGGCGGCGCCCGCTGCAACGTCCGCGCCGGCGCAGCCGGTCATCGCGAACCCGGGTGTGCTCAACGCCGCCCCCTCGCCCGCGACGGCGCCAGCCGAGGCCCCGGCCCCCGCGGCCCCGGCCGCCGCCCCCACCGCCCCCGCCGCGCCGCTGGCCGCGGCCAAACCTGCCGCCGCGGCGGCTCAGCAGCTCGTCCGCTTCGCGCACTTCGAGCCGATCTGCCTGGACGTGGGGCTCTGCTCGGACGCCACCTCCTACCAGTACTACTATCTGATGTGGGAGGGCCTGCTCGGTTTCGACCAGCAGAACAAGATCCGGTACCTCGGCGCCGAGAGCTATGACATGGCCAAAGACGCCTCCACCTTCACGTTCAAGCTGCGCAAGGAGGCGAAATTCTCAGACGGGTCGCCAATCACGGCGCGCGACTACGAGTGGACGATCAAGCGCAACCTCGACCCGGCCAGCGGCTCCAAGTACGCCCAGTCGCTCTACCCGATCAAGAACGCCGCGGCGTTCAATCGGGGTGAGATCAAAGACCGCGACGCTGTAGGCATCAAGGCGATCGACGACTACACTCTTCAGATCACCACCCAGACGCCGGCGGCCTACCTCCCGACCCTGATCGCGGGCGCCTGGACAATGTACCCTCTGAAGCAGGCGGTGGTCGAGAAGTTCGGCGACAAGTGGGTGGCTGAGGCCGCGAACATCGTGAGCAACGGGCCGTTCATGATGCAGTCCTGGAAGCACGACGAGAAGATCGTGCTGGTCCCCAATCCTTACTACTGGGGACCGAAGCCGCCCCTCCAGCGGGTCGAGGTCACCCTGCTCCAGAACCCCGAGGGCCAGGCGCTGGTCGCCTACGAGCGGGGCGAGCTGGACTACGCCGTGGTCCCGCCGGCCGACATCGACCGCGTCAGGAGCAATCCAACCCTGAGCAAGGAGAGCCAGCGGGTCACCCAGCTGCGCGGTCGCTGGGTGCTCATGGACACGAGGAACCCGCCGTTCGACAAGCTCAAGGTGCGCCAGGCGTTCTACCTGGCGATCGACCGCCAGACGATGGCCGAGAAGGTCTTCAAGGGCATGCCGACAGCCTCGTGGACGCTCATGCCGCCCAACGTCCCCGGCCACAACCCCGCCGCGAAACTGGACGGCGGCCCGGAGGACGCCAGGCGCCTCTTCGCCGAGGCTGGCTTCCCGAACGGCCAGGGCTTTCCTGAGGTTGAGCTGGTGGCCCCCAACACCACCGAGTACAAGCTCCAGTCCGAATTGCTCCAGCAGAACTGGAAGACCGTGCTGGGCGTGAACACGAAGATCACCCTGATGGAGCAGGCGGCCTTCCTGGCGTTCCGCCGCTCACGTAAAGACCAGCCCTTCCACCAGTACCTGAGCGGCTGGGGCATGGACTACGCCGACCCGTACAACCAGGACAACTTCCTGTTTGACTCCAAGAGCGACTTCTTCAACACCCACTGGAAGAACGACAGCTTCGATCAGTTGATCGCGAAGGCCGCGGGCGAGACCGACCCAGCCACGCGGAAGCAGCTCTACGAGCAAGCCGAGGTGATCCTCGTTCGCGAGGTCCCGGTCGCGCCGTTCTACTTCCAGGCGTTCATGGTGGCGGTCAAGCCGTCCGTCCAGGGGCTGGTGTTCACCCAGGAGCTGGGCAACCTGCGGCTCGACTGGACGAAGATCGTCACCCAGTAAGTCCTCCGAGAGGGTCAAGCGCGTGACGCTCTACGTCGCGAGGCGGATCATCGGGATGGTCCCGGTCCTGCTGGTCATCTACACGATGGTCTTCTTCCTGATGCGCATCATGCCCGGCGGGCCATGGGACAACGCCGACCGGCCGCTCCCGGAGGCCGTCCTGGCAAACCTGCGCGCCAAGTACCACGCTGACGATCCGCTCTGGCAGCAGTACACGGACTACCTCGTCGGCGTGACCACCCGCTTCGACTTCGGGCCATCGTACCGCAACGCGGCCCGGAGCGTGAGCGACATCTTCCGAGATTTCGTGCCGGTTTCCCTCCAGCTTGGCGTCGCGGCGATGGTCCTGGCTCTGGCCGTCGGTGTACCGCTGGGCGTTCTGGCAGCGGCACGCCGCAATACCTGGCTGGACCACGTGGCCATGTTTGTCGCCCTGGCGGGCATCTCTATCCCGAACTACGTCATGGCCTCGCTGCTGGTGTTGGCCCTGGCGTCGTGGCTGGGGCTGGTGCCAACCAGCGGTTGGGACGGCCTGTTCAGCAAGCAGGCGATCGTGCCTCTCCTGGCGCTGGCGGTCGGTCCTGCCGCCGCGCTGGCCCGCTACGCCCGCGCCAGCGCCCTGGAGGTGATCGGCCAGGACTACATCCGAACGGCGCGAGCCAAGGGGTTCGGCGAGGTGGCCGTCATGGCGCGGCACCTCCTGAAGAACGCGCTGATCCCGGTCGCGACGGTCGCTGGCGTGCAGCTCGCCGCCATCGGCACCGGCTCGTTCTTCGTCGAGACGGTCTGCGGCGTGCCGGGCATCGGGCGCTACTTCGTGGTCAGCGTGACCGGCCGGGACTACCCGATGATCATGGGCACGGTGCTCCTGATGGCCCTGGCGATCAGCCTGCTGAACCTGCTGGTGGACGTCTCCTATGCCCTGCTGGACCCCCGGGTCAGGCTCGAGTAAGCACGGCGGACGGGTCTAGCAATGAGCAGGAGTGAGCGAGCGGGCACGCGGCGGGGGGAGCGACTATGAGCCTGACGGACGTCGCGGCCAGCCCGGTCCTGGCCGGCGCGGCGAGCGAGCGGCTTGCCCACCGGAAAGCGTCGCGGGGGTTCTGGTCAGACGCACTGGCACGCCTGCTCGAGAACCGAGTGGCGACTGCCAGCCTCGTCTTCATCGGGCTGCTGCTGCTCGTGGCGATCTTCGCGCCCTCGGTCGCGCCGTACCCCTATGACGAGCAGCACATGAGCCAGACCTGGCAGGCGCCGAGCGCACAGTACTGGCTGGGAACCGACGCCTTCGGACGTGACATCCTCAGCCGCCTGATCTTCGGGGCGCGCGTCTCGCTGACCGTCGCCATCATGGCGCAGGTCATCATCCTGCTGCTAGGCGTTCCGCTGGGCCTGGTCTCGGGCCTGCTGGGCGGGCGGGTGGACAACGCCATCATGCGCCTGGTGGACGCGCTGTACGCGCTGCCCAGCCTGCTCATCGTCATCGTCTTCATGACCCTGATGAAGCAGGTTCTGGCCCAGAGGGATCTTGGCCTCCTGGCGCCCCTCGGCTGGTTGGACCGGGGCACCGGCGGACTGACCGGCGTGTTCATCGGCATCGGTCTGACGTACTGGCTGACCGTTTGTCGCCTGGTCCGGGCCCAGACGCTCTCGCTGCGGGAGCGCGAGTTCGTGATCGCGGCCCGCGCGGTTGGCGCCGGGAACCGGCGGATCATCTGGAGGCACCTCGCCCCGAACTGCCTGGCGCCGGTCATCGTCGCGGCAAGCCTCGGCGTGCCGACGGCCATTATGCTGGAGGCGGGGCTGAGCTTCATCGGCCTGGGCATCAGCCCGCCCATGCCTAGCTGGGGCACGATGGTGGCAGACGGCGTCGAGGCGATCCGGGGCCACCCGCACGCCGTGATCGCGCCCTGTGCCGCGATTAGCCTGACCTTGCTGGCCTTCAACTTCCTGGGCGACGGTCTGCGCGATGCGCTCGACCCGCTCCTGAAGAGCTGAGCGCTTGCTCCTCGCCGGCTACTCGCCGCCGTCCTCCACCCATAGCCGCGCGGCAGCACGCTTTGGCGAGCGCGTCCAGCAGATCACCGGCGGCCGTATCCGGGTGCATCTGGTCTGGAATATCCTCGACTTTGGCTACCCCGCGGAAGGACTGATCGACCTGGTCACCGCGGGCTGCTCGACGGCATGTACTACTCCACGACCTCTCTCTTCGACGTCGCGCCGAAGCTCGGCCTGCTGGACCTGCCGTTCCTGTTCGAATCGCGTGACCACGTCTTCCGGATGCTGGACGGTCCGATCGGCGCGGAGCTGTCGGCAGAGCTGGAAGACAGGATCCCGCTCACGGTGCTCGGCTACTGGGAGAACGGCTTCCGTCATCTCTCCAACCGCATCCGCCCGATCCAGACGCCGGCGGACATGCACGGCCTCCGCATCCGGATCCAGCCCAATCCGATCTACGCGGAGGCGTTCCGCGCGCTCGGGGCCAAGCCCGCTGCGACCGACATCGCGGAGCTGATCCCCGCGCTGGAGGAGGGGCGGATCGACGGGCAGGAGAACCCGCTGGACAACACCTGGACCTACGGGGCCTATCGCTTCACGCCGTACATCACGCTGACCGCGCAGTTCTTCGGCGTGCGCGTCATGTGCGTGCGCCGAGGCTGGTTCGAGACCTTGAGCGCCAGGGATCGCGAGGTCGTGCGTGCCGCCGCTCGCGAGGCCGTCGCCTACCAGCGCCAGCTCGCGGTAGAGCGCGACGCCGAGATGACCGAACGGCTCACGGCACACGGTGTCCAGATCGAGGCGCTTCCGGCCGAGACACGCGCCGCGTTCCGCCGCGCCAGCGAACCGGTCTACGAGCGACTGCGCGACCGGATCGGTCCGGTCCTCATCGAGCGCGCGCTTCAAGCCTGACCGCGGACCGCCGCCGCTGAGTTCAGAACAGCCCCACGATCTCGCCCTGCTCGTCGACGTCGATCTGTCGATAGGCGCCCTGGCGCGGCAGGCCGGGCCTGGTCATGATCTCGCCCGCGATCGGGATCAGGAAGCCGGCCCCGGTGTCGGCGCGCACCTCGTGGACGGTCACCCGGAAGCCCGTGGGACGCCCTTTGAGAGCAGGATTGTCCGAGAGCGAGAGGGGCGTCTTGGCCATACAGATCGGCAGGCGATCCAGGCCGAGCTCCGTGAAATGCGCGATCTGGCGCTTCGCGCGGGGCAAGTAGTCCACCCCGGCCGCGCCGTACAGGCGGGTCGCGACCGTGGCGATCTTCTCACCGATCGGCTGCTCCAGCTCGTACACCATGCGCGGCCCGGCCCCGGCCCCTGTGTGAGACTCGGCCACCTCCACGACCGCTCGCGCCAGCTCCAGGCCGCCGGCGCTGCCCCGCGCCCAGAGGTCGCCCACCTCGGCCCGCGCCGCGCCGGCGCGCAGTCCCAGCCTCCGCGCTAGCTCCAGCTCGGCGTCCGAATCCGTACTGAAACGGTTCACCGCCACGACGACCGGGACGCCAAACGCGCCGACGTTCTGAATCTGCTTCTCCAGGTTCACCGCGCCCTCGGCTACTGCGTCCAGGTCCTCTTCGTGGATGGCCGCGTCGAGCGAGCGCCCGGCCACGATGCGGTAGCGGCCGGAGTGCGCCTTGAGCGCCCGCACCGTGCAGACCAGCACCGCCGCGTCCGGCAGGCGAGCGGAAGCTCGACACTTGATGTGCATGAACTTCTCAAAGCCCATGTCTGCCCCGAAGCCGGCTTCCGTCACGACGTAGTCGGCTAGCTTCAGCCCCAGCAGGTCGGCCAGCACGCTCGAGTTGCCGTGAGCGATGTTCGCGAACGGCCCGGTATGGACCAGCACCGGGGTATGCTCCGTGGTCTGGAGCAGATTGGGGTCCAGGCTCTCCTTCAGCAGCACCGTCATCGCGCCGGCCGCTCCCAGGTCGCCGGCCGTCAGGGGGCGACGGTCCTTTC
>JADZDV010000313.1 GCA_020850915.1 Chloroflexota bacterium
ATCCCGGTGAGCGCCGGTAAGGCCGGTCCCAGGACGGGCAGGCCCGCGACCGTCGGCCCCACCGTGTCAAGGGCCGACAGCGTGAGCTGGCCGAGCAGCCCGCGGATCTCGCCTGCCCGCTCGATGTTGCTCTTCCACTGCGCGCCGGTCGTCTGCGTCTGGTTGAACCAGCTCTGGTACTCGACCTCGGCCTCGTTCAGGCTGAGCGTGGAAGGCAGGCCTGTGGTCTGCTGGATGTTGTTGGGCGTCTTGACCTTCACGAGGTCGCCCAGGTCGAAGCCCGCACACGACGCCAGCACCAGCGCCATGAGCAGCAGGCCGACGATGTAGACGTAGTGGCGGGTGGAGAGTGAGCTGAGGAACTTCATCCGTGGACCTCCTTGGGCATCTTGCCGTCGATGAACACGTCCTTGAGGACCGACACGCCGACCGGGATCGGCCGCTGGCGCTTGGCGAAGGGGTCGAAGTCGCTGGGGTTGAGTCGGCGGGATCGCTTGGGATCGCGGTGGATGTTGGCGACGAGCGCCATGACGGCGGAGGCGATCGACCAGTCGTGGCGCTGCCTGCCGTCGAGCATCGCCACCAGATCGCGGAGTGTCAGGGGGCCGGGGTCGATGCCGAGGATCCCGGCGCACTGGTGGACGAGTTTCCAGCAGTCGCTTCCCCGGAGAGCAGGCGGTCCGCCAGCCGATCCAATTCCCCGCTGTCCAGCTTCTTCTCCACCAGGTCCCGCGCCCGGTCCATCACCTTCCGCGTGGCCTGGAGCACCCGCCCGAGGTTGGCCCGGTCCCTCGGGCTCGGGCAGAAACCCACGAGCTCCTCCAGCACCGCCGTCGTCGCTGCTTCGATGGCGTCGCCGGCCATCGCCTTGCCGAACTCCTCGTCGGAGACGGTGCGTGCATCCGCTTCGGGCTTGCAGATGGCGTAGACCACGTCGCAGAGCAGGACGGGGTCGCGGATCAGTTTCTCGATCAGCGTCCCTTCGATGACCTGCATGAGGTCCTCGCCGGTGAGGCCGCGTACGCGCTTGATGGCGGTGACGTTGATCTCGACCGACCACTGCCGCCCCTGGTTGTCCTTGAATGACCGCATCCGTGCCTCCGTGAATCAGGACCCGACAGGAATCCCACGCGAAGCCGACAGCACCGAACCCGCTCAGCCGCCAATCCATGAAGGCGCCGTCGCCGAGTACGTCACTTTCGCGGTGACCGAAACCGTGATGGCCTCCTCGAGCGCCTCGTTGCGCGAGAAGTTGGTGATGGAGAAGTCCGCCTGCAGACCCTGCCCGCTTGTCTCGTCCAGGATCTGGAAGCCGATCGGGTCGTTGCCAAAGAACGCGTTCTTGATGGCGGTGAACCCGGCATCCGCCGTGTCCCACACCATCTCGAACTCGACGCTGGCCTCCTTGAGCGTGGCGACCGTCGCTCGCCAGCCGCTGTTGGCGCGGGTCGTCACATCGGCCTCGCCCGCTTCCAGGTTGAGCGTCACGTCCCGGGTGTTGCCCAAGACCACCCATGCCCCGCCGCCGGCCTGACCGCCGACCTTGTAGAGCAGCTTGGCTTCCATGCCGAGTTTGATCGCCATCGTTGTTCTCCTGCTCTATCCAGCCGTGTGGCCGACTACGAACGCCACCTCACCCGCCTTGCTCCGAACGAAAATGTCCGCCAGGTTGACCTGTTCGAAAGGGATCTGCACGCCCGCCGGGACCGGGATCTCCACCCCTTTGCCATTGGACAGCGTCATTGGCTGCGTGTTCGTGTGCGCCGACATGAGCGTGAAGGTCGCCACCAGCGGCGTATCCGAGAGGGGCTTGTCGCCTTCCTCGAGTTCCACTCTGATGAACACGACATTCCGCACGGCTACCTCCGCACCCGGTATGTGACGCTCAACACGCTCGTGAACACTCGGTGCTGCTCCAGCGACTCGCTCGACACCACGGGCTCGTGCGCGATTCCGACCCACGCCGCGTCGGGCGCATCGGGCAGACGCTTGAGCCAGACGTGGTCGGCGATGGCCTCGACGAGATCGAGCAGACCGTCGATCTCGGCCTGGTCACCCTCGGCGGGCAGTTTCTTCTGCACGCCCACATCGACCACGCACTCGAAGGTGCTGCTGTCCCGGGTCGCCGCGGCGATGGCCGTCGTCCGCGGCACGACCGACACCCGCAGGTCCTTGAGGTCCTCCAGCGTGAACGCGGGCTGGAACATCCGCACCGCGTTCACGGGCTGTCCGAACGAGCCCGCGTTGATGTGCGCGGCCAGGGCATCGGCGATGGCAACGATGGTGCTCACGGGCGTCCCTCCCTCCCCGCATCCGCTGCGGCGCTCAGGCCTGTTACCTTGCCCTCGAGGTAGGAAACGCGGCGCTCCATCGCCTGGTAGTCGGCGCGGATGGAGCGAGCCTCCCCGATGAACTCGTCGAGCCGCTTCTCGACCTGCTGGAGCTTGGTCGTGACCACGCCCCACTGGATCGTCATCGCGCCGGCGGCGAGGATGATGGTGACGAGCACCCCCGCCCACCGCGCCTTCGTCCCGTTTTGTCCAT
>JADZDV010000314.1 GCA_020850915.1 Chloroflexota bacterium
GACGCCTGGTCGATCGGCTGCCGCGCCTACTCGTTCAGCCGCCACCAGGTCCGCGCCGCGGCCGAGACCGGGCGCTACCCTTGGCTGAAGGTGCTCGACGGCACGCAGCACTTCGTCTTCCTGATCGACGGCGTGCCGGTGCGCTTCTACCGCGGCGACGCCGAGGAGCCGACCCGGCGCACGCTGCGCCAGCAGGAGATCGAGGCCGAGCAGCTCTCGCTCGCCTTCAGCGGCGCCGACGCCGCCACGGGGCTGATGTTCCGCCTCGCCGTCGAGACCGACGAGGCCAGCGGCATGGTCTGCCGTGTGGTGTTCCTCGCACTGCGCGGCGAGGAGGGCCAGGTCGAATGCTTCTGGCCCGTGCCGCTGGGCGACAGCAACGAAGCGGCTGTCTCTCCCTCCTCCGACGGGCGGGGAGCACCACGGGACCGCCGCAACGACGTGCCGGCGCTGCAGCTGCCGCTGCCGGCGGGCGGAGCGATGCCCACCGGAGCCGCCGCCGGGGTGACCACCGGACCGGACCGCCGGCGCCGCCGTCGCCCGCGCCACGGCGACGACTGACCCCCAGCTGCGCCGCCCACTCGCCCAGCGAGGCAGAACCAGGCGCCGATCGGGAGGGCGCACTGGCTGGCACGGCACTTGGCAGCGCCCCTTCGGGCTGCTGTAGCCCTTGTCGCCCGCCACGCGGCGGAGCCGCAGCCGCGGCCGACCACCGCCGGGGCGGCGCACGGCGCCGCAGTCGAGCAGCGGCGGCTCCAGCGCGACCTGCTCGTGCCGCTCGCCGGGCGTGAGCACCGCCGCCATCGGCTTGCCACCACGGCCCTCGGCGCGCAGGTGGGCCTTGGTCGAGAACCCGTCCTGGCTGGCTGCGGCCCAGCGCCTCCCTGGCCTGCGCCTCACCCCCCCGACGGCGCCGCCCCGGCGGGCGCCAACGGCGTGCTGGTGGTGGGCGCGCACAACGGTCGCGTCCACGAAGTGCAGGTCTCATACCAACGGCCTGAAAGCCTGTGTGGACGGCCCCTTTGACGCAAGGGCGATATGACGATTGGCGCCGCGGTCGGGTGCGGTCATGTGTCCGGCCTGTGTGCGCGGCCCACGGCCGCTGGCCCTGATGCAATCCGTGGCCCGGCTCCCAATCAGTTTCGCGCGCTCGGAGACGCGAGGCTCTCAACGGGTTCTGCCGGGCTCCGGGTTCGACCGGGACGCCATCACGCCACCATCGCCCTCACGCACCCGCCGGTCGCGGCGACCTCCGGCGGGAAACCGTCAATGCCTATGCGCCTGCGGGCTGCGGGCATCCCTGCTGCGAACGGTAGCTCTCACCCCGCGCCAGTAGCGCCCAGACGATCCGTGCCGTCTTGTTGGCCTGCGCGACGGCCGCGACCATCGTCGGGCGGCGCTCGATGAGGTCCGCCAGCCAGCCCTCCCGTGCCTTGATGCGGGTATGGCGGATGACCGCGGTCGCCCCGAGCACCAGGAGGCGACGCAGGTAGCGGTCACCGGCCTTGGAGATGCTGCCCTGCCGCGGCTTCCCGCCAGTGCTGTTCTGCTTCGGCACGAGGCCAATCCAAGCCGCGAAGTGCCGCGCCGAGGCGAAGTTCGACACCTCCTCGCCCACGGTGGCGACGATGGCCGACGCCGTGATCGGACCGATGCCTGGGATCGCCGCGAGACGCCGGCTGGCGTCGCTCTCCTTGTGCCAAACAAGGATCGCCGCCTCGATCTCCTCCACCCGCTTCCCGAGCGCCTCCAGCTCCGCCGCCAAGCCGCGCAACGCTTGTCGGGCGAGGGGCGGCAGGGTGGTCTCATCCTCGCCGAGCAGCACCGCGAGCAGATCTGCGACGCGGCTCATGCCTTGTGGCGCCACGATGCCGAACTCGGCCAGGTGCCCGCGGAGCGCGTTCACGAGGGCCGTGCGCTGCCGAACCAAGAGATCCCGGGTCCGGTGCAGCACCAGCACGGCCTGCTGCTCTGCCGTCTTCACCGGCACGAAGCGCATCGTCGGTCGCGTCACCGCCTCGCAGATCGCCTCGGCATCGGCCGCGTCGGTCTTGCCGCGCTTCACATAGGGCTTCACGTACGCCGCCGGGATCAGCCGCACCTGATGGCCGAGCGCCTGGAGCTCGCGCGCCCAGTGATGCGCCGTGCCGCAGGCCTCCATGCCCACGAGGCACGGTGGCAGTGCACGGAAGAAGTCCAGCACCTCGCTCCGGCCCAGCCTGCGCCGCAGCACCGCGCAACCTGCGGCGTCAACTCCATGCGCCTGGAACACGCGCTTGGCGATGTCCAGGCCGATCGTGGTAATCTCCATGGTGGACGGCTCCTCCGCTCGCTGCCCTCAACAGCCGCGAGCCTGGCACATCGATGCCGCTCGGGGGCCGTCCACCGCATCAGAGTCACGCCGCCGGTGAAGCCACCTCCGGCGATCAGGCTCTAGGTTGCGTGGACTCTTGGGCTTCCCTGTAGGCTGAAGGTGTGATTCAAAGCTGCCTTTTGGAGGCGGCGGATGGGTGTGCTGGATCGGCTGATCCTGAATGATGCGGCGTGGGCGCGGATGGCGCCGCACCTTATTGGATCGTGTCTCATCGCGTGGTGTAGGAGCGATGATCTTTGGCGGGCTGGGCCGCTGCGTCAGGCTGGCACGGCGGACAGGCTGACGGTGGGAGTGTCGCTGACGGCGGCGATGGTTTCCAGCGTCATGTAGCGGGCGCGCTGGTTGGCCCATTCGTCGGACTGCTCCAGCAGCAGGGCGCCGAGGAGCCTGACGACCGCGGCCTCGTTGGGAAAGATGCCGACGACATCGGTGCGGCGCTTGATCTCGCCGTTGAGCCGCTCGATGGGGTTGGTCGAGTGCAACTTGGCCCGATGGGCGGCGGGGAAGTGCATGTAGGCCAGCACGTCCTCCTCGGCGGCGTCCATCAGGGCGGCGAGTTTGGGCACCTTGGGGCGGAGCTGATCGGCGACGCTCCGCCAC
>JADZDV010000611.1 GCA_020850915.1 Chloroflexota bacterium
ATCGCCATGGTGACCGCGAGCCTGATGTCCCTGGCATTCCTCGGGTTCAAGGGCCTGTTCGGCTTATGAGGTTGTTCAGCCTATGAGTATCCTGATCGCGGCGTTGTCCCTGGGCGGGCTGGGCCTGCTCTTCTCGCTTCTCCTCTCCTACTTCAACAAGCGGTTCACGGTAGTCGTGGACCCACGCCTGGAGCAGCTCCTGGCGCTCCTCCCGGGCTCCAACTGCGGCGCCTGCGGCCAGGCCGGGTGCCTGGGTCTCGCGGAAGCGGTGCTCGCGGGCAAGAAGGAGGCCGATGGCTGCGTAGCCGGTGGCCCCGCCACGGCGACCCGCGTAGCCGAATACCTCGGGGTCACCATCGAGGCGAAGGAGCAGATGGTCGCGTACGTCGCTTGCAGGGCCGGCAGGACGACGGCGAAGATGAAGTACCAGTACGAAGGTGTCGACAACTGCCAAGCGGTGTCCCTGCTCTTCGGGGGGGACAAGCTCTGCTCGTACGGCTGCGTGGGCCTCGGGAGCTGCGTCCGGGTGTGTCCCTTCGACGCCATCCACGTGACGGAGGAGGGTGTGGCCCTGGTGGACCGCGACAAGTGCACGGGGTGCACGAAGTGCGTGGCCTCCTGTCCGCGCTCGGTGATCTCCATGGTGCCCAAGCGCCAGACCGTCCTCGTGGGGTGCAACAACCACGACCGCGGCAGACGCGCCAAGGAAGTGTGTGACCTCGCCTGCACGGCCTGCAAGATCTGCGAGAAGAACTGCCCGGTCGCGGCCATCGTGGTGACGGACAATCTCGCGGTCATCGACTACGACAAGTGCACGGAGTGCGGTGTCTGCGTAGAGAAGTGTCCGCAGTCGACGATCCAGCTCCGCGCGGAGACCCGGGAGCCCGTGGTGGCCGCCACGCGCTGACCCCGCGTCGAATGCGCCGTAGACGCGGCGCGCGGCGCGGGATCGAATCGTCCGCCTTGAACAGCCCGAGCCGGGCGGATACTGTACGAGGATACGGGCCCTGCCCAACCGGACCCGGAGGTACCCATGGAACTTCAGCTTCAGGAGCTGCTCGACCGGATCAAGCGCGAGGGGGTGGAAGCCGCCCGCGCGGAGGCTGAGAAGATCGTCGCCCAGGCCGGCGAGCGCGCCGCGTCCCTGGTCCAGGAGGCCGAGCGCGAGGCGCAGGGCATCGTGGCCCGCGCCCGCGCCGATGCCGCGCGGGCCGAGGAGTCGGGCAAGGCCGCCCTCGTGCAGGCGTCCCGCGACCAGCTTCTCGCCTTCCGCGAAGGCGTGCAGGCGCTCCTCGACACGCTCGTCCGGGCCGAGGTGCGTGCAGCCTACGGACCCGAAGTCGTGGCAGAAGCCATACCGGCCGTGCTGGCCTCCCTCGCGTCCGGCGGCGCCGAAGACCTTGCGGTCCTCCTGCCCG
>JADZDV010000315.1 GCA_020850915.1 Chloroflexota bacterium
CATTCTTGACTCAGAGGAGCGACGATGGCCCAGGAGATCACTGCCGAGCTGTTCTACGAGTACTGCAAGAAGTTCAACAACTGGGGGCGCTGGGGCGAGGACGACCAGCTTGGCTGTCTGAACTTCATTACGCCTGAGAAGATCAAGCGGGCGGCTGGCCTGGTCCGGAAGGGGAGGGTCATCTCCTGCTCCATTCCGGTCGCCAGCACTGGACCGCAGTTCGGCCTGCGCGGCCGGATCAACCCGCTCCATCTCATGATCGCCACCGGGACAGATCACCAGCTCGACGTTCAGATCAAGCGTCCGCTCGGCTTCGGCTATGCCGACGACGCGATCTATGCGCCCTGCCAGTCGGGCACGCAGTGGGACGGCTTCGGCCACGTCTTCCACCACGGGAAGATGTGGAACGGCAAGGAGGCCAAGTACGTCACCACCACCGGGGCACAGATCAACGGGATCGAGCACTTCAAGGACAAGATCGTCAGCCGCGGCGTCCTGCTGGACATCCCGCGCCTGTACGGCAAGGAGTGGCTCGAGACCGGCCACGCGATCATGCCGGACGAGCTGGACGCCGCCGCCGCGAAGCAGGGCGTCACGATCGAAGAAGGCGACATCGTCCTGCTGCGAACGGGCGACACCGGTCGCTGTCTCAAGCAGGGGAACTGGAGCGGCTACGCCGCGGGGGACGCGCCTGGGCTGTCGCTCCTGACGGCGCCGTGGCTGCACGAGAAGCGGATCGCCGGCATCGCCTCGGACACCTGGGGGCTGGAAGTCCGCCCCAACGAGATCGAGGACAGCTACCAGCCGTACCATCTGATCCTCATCCCGACCATGGGGCTGCTGGTGGGCGAGATCCTGGATCTCGAGGAGCTGGCGGCCGACTGCGCGGCCGACGGGACCTACGAGTTCCTGTTTGTGGCGCCACCGCTCAACATTACGGGCGGGGTCGGCTCGCCGGTCAACCCGCTGGCCATCAAGTAGCTGCCAGGACGTCGCGAGTTCTGGATGGGCGCGGCTATCTACATGGTTGCCGCGCCAGGTCCGTTCGGCGGGTGATTCGAAATATGTCGTATAATGAAAGGCTGGTACGTTTCTTTCAGGCAGATCGATGGGCAATGGCGCTGGGGCAGCACGCTCCAGGTTCCGGGGCATCACTCGCACACGCTGACGGAATCACCAAGCTATTGCAGGAGTCAGCGTGAGCTACTCAGACCAGACCCTTGCCTGTCGCGATTGCGGCCAGGCCTTCACCTTCACCGTGGGCGAGCAGGAGTTCTTCGCCGCGCGCGGGTTCGACACTCCACCGACGCGCTGTCCGGGGTGCCGCCGCGCCCGCCGGGCCAGCCGCGAGAGCGGCTCGTACGACTACGGCTCGTATGGCAGCGACGAGAGCAGCAGCCGCTCCTACCGCGGCTCGCGAGAGCTGTTCACCGTGACCTGCTCGAGCTGCGGCCAGGACGCGCGCGTGCCGTTCCAGCCTCGTGGCGACCGACCGGTCTACTGCTCGGCCTGCTTCGAGAGCCAGCGGGGAGGCTCCTCGTCCCGGACTTCTCGGTCGTACCGCTAAGCCGGCCGAGAAAGGCGACAGAACGGCCCCGGACGTCGTCCGGGGCCGTTTGATGTCCATGCTGGTCGGCTCTTGCCGACGGTGTACCGCGGACGGTCAGTCCCGCTCGTGCTGGAGGCGCACGATGTACTGCGCCACAGCCTCCCGCACCAGGCTGGAGGCCGTCCGCCCGCGCTGATCCGCCATCCGGTTCAGCCGACTGACGAGGGCGATCGGCAGGCGGAAGCAGACTGGCCGCATGGCCGCCCCCGTGCCGCGGCCGGCCGGCGAACGGCACTCGCTGCAGATCAGCACCAGGTTCTCAGGTCCGTTGGAGCCGCCACGACCGGGCGGGATCAGGTGCACGAAGTCCAACTCGCTCTGCGAGGCTGCCGTGCCGCACACGGAACAGGTCTGCTTGGCTGTCAGGGCAGTGGCGCGCGCCTCGTGGATGGCCAGGAATCCCTGTCGCTCGCGGTCGAGGCGGCAAGACGGGCACAGTTCGCTATGGACACGCCGGCGGGCGTACACCACAAACTCGCTGTCGCACACGGCGCATGTGCGCTGGAGGGAGTTGCCGTCAATGGCCAGGCGGGGGTCGGGGGCCACGGCGCGCCGCCAGGCGCGATAGTGGGCCTGACACAGCCCACGGGCAATCACACGCTTCCCACAGAAGCACGCGGTCATTGGTCGGGCCTCGACTAACATCATCGCCTCTTCACCGGAGCATCAGGACGTCGCCTGTCGCCCGCGCCGCGACTGACCACGCTCGGTGCTCCACTCGTCGTCTGCATCCCCCAGTGCAGAGTTGGCAACGAACCGCTCGCCTTGCATGGATTTGCCGCTCCTCTTGCATCTCGCGGCTCGAGACGTTCAACGGCTAAATTGAAAAACTGTGACAACCCGCTGACACGATACAGCGTGTCGAACACGCTGTCAAGGGGCGCGCGCTCTGAATTTTTTCCGGTTGTTACAGATGTGGCCGGACCGGGTCCAGCTCTCGCCCACGATGGGTGGGATCGGCGAGTGGTGCTCCACTGGCCGCTCTGACGACGGCACCGTCAACACGAGTCGGAAGGACCCGCCCACGAAATGAGCGCTGGAGCGACACGAGTGGAAGGGTGCGAGCGAGCGAGCGGCCGGCCGCTCGCTCGCGCACGATCAGAGCAGATGGTCGGATTCGATCCTGTAGGGGCCTGCCCTACCGACGGGCGACGGCAATTCCGAGCCTCTCGTTTGGTCCTGCACTAGCGGCTGTTGTCGGCGATACGGCGGAGCACGCCGCCGGCCGTCTCCGCGGTGCTGGCGGTGATCCGCGGCAGCAAGACGCGTTCGCTGTAG
>JADZDV010000316.1 GCA_020850915.1 Chloroflexota bacterium
AGGCGCTCGGCCGCTCGGCTCACCGTGCCAGCGCGGACCACCTCGAGGAACGTTTCAATCTGGGACAGGAGCATCGAACGAGGCTCTCGCTGGAGACTGGCGATCGACATCGCCCACGCAATCATAAGCGTCGCTGATGGTCGGCATCAAATCATACGATTGGCGCTGATACACTTGGCGGCGGTACGATGGTCCCAGACCACCGTGAGGCCAAGACATGCCAGCGACCTATGCTCTCAGCGCTGAACTGAGCGGACTTCGGTGCCCCACGTGCGGCTTCACGACGCTTGCGCCCGCTGTGGCCTGCGCGAGCTGCAAGACGGCCCTCTTCGAATGGGACCGCATTGCGCTGGAGACGCACGCGACGGTTCGCCGCGTCCCGGACCAGCAGCCAGATGAGGCTGCACCCACCAGAGGCAGTAGCGTGCCCATCACCGTCGAGATGAACGACGGACCAATCCTGACCGGGCGTGTGTTGGACGTGGAGCCCAGCCGGCTTCGCACCGGGCAGCCTGTGCGCTTGATCGGTTTCGGCGGCGGTTGCTGGCTGTTCATCCCGTCCAGTCCCTGTGGCCTGCCGGATGCGCCACGGGGGTCCAGCCTGACACACGCGCGCTAGACGCCGCCGGCGCGCAGCCTCCCATCACGCCATCACTCCCGTCGTCTACTCGCCAGGCTGGTAGACCCGGCCGCGCCAGACCACACCCCGGCCGGTGGCGATGCGGTAGGCCGCGCCGACGAGTACAGCGCTGAGAAAGATGAACCCGGCTGGCACCGTGAGTGCCCAGCGCATCGGCAGCGCTAGCACGCGCACTACCTGCGTGCCGAAGACGAACACCGTGCCGATCTGCAGCGCGCTCTGGCAGGCCGTGACCCGCTCGAGCCGGTGCGTCGGACGGCCGAGGAGCCGACGCAGGCCCAGGATGACGCCAACCAGGAGCGGCAGAGCGCAGGTCAGCCAGGGCAGCAGAATCCCAGCCACTATGCCGCCTGGCTCGCGGCTGGCTTCGAAATACGAGTTCTTGCCGAACCCCTCCCAGATCTCGCGCAACGAGCGGTACATCCTGACGCTGACAAGATCGCTGCCGTCCGCGATGATGAGCCTCCGCCCGGTGCCCTTCACTCGCCGAGCGAAGGCGAAATCCTCGACCAGTTCGTCGAATACGGCCTCGTGGCCGCCCAGCTGCCAGTAGCTCGAGGCCCGGAACAGCATGAACTGCCCGTTGGCCTTGGCCACCCGGCGTTGGGGATTGTTGACATCTGCCATCGAGCCGCCGACCGTCATGATCGCGCCGAAGATGGCTGGCAGGATCGCGCGTTCCCAGAAGCTGCCCAGCTCCTGGCGCGGTCCCAGCGTGAGCAAGTCGGCGCCGTGCTCCAGCGCGAAGCCGACGGCCGAGGCGAGCATGTGGGGGCGGTGGGTGGTATCGGCATCGACGAACAGGAGCCACTCGCCCTTCGCCTGGCGAGCGGCCTGGTACACCGCCCAGCACTTGCCGACCCAGCCTGGCGGAAGGGGCTCGCCACTGATCACGCGTAGCAGGGAGTCGGACCGTGCCAGCCGCGCGAGGATCTCTCCCGTGCCATCACTTGAGCGGTCGTCGATGGCGATGACTTCGAAGGCCGGGTATCGCTGCGCCAGGATCGATGAGATGCAGCGCTCGATGCACCGAGCTTCGTTCCGCGCGGGGACGATCACGCTGACCAACGGCGTGCCGCCCGGCCCCGCCTCCCGGCGCGGGATGGTCAGCCAGTGGCGCTGCATCGCGAGCATGGCCCGCAGGGCAGGAACGAGCGCGAGGCTCGCGAGCCCATTCAAGAGGACGAGGGCCGGCCAGATCGCGATCGGCGGCCGCTCGGAACGCGGTGCTTGCCGGGCTGCCGGCGGTGTGACTCGTGGCGCCCGGCTCAGCTTCACGCGGTCAGTCCCGCGCGTCGCCCTGGAACACGGGCTCGGTGTAGTCGGCGAGGCCGAGATCCTTGATGATGCTACGGAAGGCCCGCATCGCCTTGATCATCTTCGGCATGCCGGCGTAGATGTGCGACTGGAGGATCACTTCCTTGATCTCGTCAACGGTCGCGCCGCTGCGCAGGGCGGAGCGGATGTGGTTCGGCAACTGGACCTGCTCGTCGGCGACGCAGCACTCGCCGATGATGACCAGGACGCGTGTCCGGTCATCCAGCCTGCCGCGATTGTACATGTGCTCGTAGATCCAGGTCAGCCAGACCTCGGTCCATTCCGGGTCCAGCTCGTCGAACTCCTCGACGACGCGCAGGAGAAACTCGCCCTGGAGACGCCGGCCGGTCTCGAGCGCCTTGTTGTTGTACTTGCCCCAGAGGTACCGCCGCTTCTCTTCCTTGTCCACAGGCCGCTCCTTCTGTCGCGACCGACGCGACGCCAGCCGCGAACACAGTTCGGGCCACGGACCGTCAGCCCGTGACCCGAAGCGATTGTACTGGAGCCAGGGGCGCTCGGCAAACGCAGAGCCCCGCGCAGATGTCAGAGCAGACCGGAGCGCGTGAGTATCGGAGCGATCGATCGGCCCGGAGCAGAACGCCGCGTGTCAGATCCGGCCGGGCGCGTCCCCGGCGTCGCCGCGACGGGTCCGCTCGAGCTCGTCCAGGAGCTGTCGAACATCCCGCTGGGCGGCCGTTCGCCGCTGCTCGCAGCGTGCGCGCTCCTGGTCCAGCGCGGAGAGGTAGTCCTCCTCGACCGTGCCGGCCGCCAGCACGCGCTCTCCGAAATCGCGTACGAGGTCGGCGACAGGTCCGCGACGGCGGCTGAGCCCGAAGTTCACGCAGCAGTCCCACGAGCAGAAATCCCAGACCTGCTCCGGGTGGCCGTCGTCGAGAACATCCCAGTGCAACTCTAACCAGGTGCGCCGTTCTTGAGCGTCATTCCAGCCGACAGTGCGCGCGCAGTGGTCGCACCGCTTGAACGCGGCCATGGGCATCCTCCTCCGACATTCTAGCCGCCTGTCGCTGACTTCCTCAACGGGCTAGCGACGCCGACGACAGGCTCGTTCTCGCGCCGCGAGGACGGGCGCACGATCTGGTTGGCAGGCTACCATTCTCAGAAGGGGAGCCGGTCAATCGCGCTCGCCGCGCGTGACACGCGTCGTGCGCCGCGGCCGGCCAGCGCGGGAGCCGGCCGCCCCGCGGACGGTTCATTCACGGCCCGCTCGACGGGCGAGGGACGGTGACATGCGACGAGCACTCGCACAGATCGCGCTGCAGGCCAGCCTCCTGCTGGGAGCCAGCTCCGCGGCTGTGGCTCAATCAGCCTCCACAGCACAGACTCCGCTGCCGATTCCAAATTGCAACGTCGACCCCGCGAAGACGGCAGATCCGCCGGCCGTCGCCCGGGCGCAGCGTGACATCCTGGACTACCTTGAACACACCACCGCGGAGTACAGCCTGGCCGGCTACGCCTCGGCTGGCGGCATGATCGGAATTGAAGGGAACAGCAGGACCGATTGGTTCAACGCCACACTACCCCTCGCCTGTGGCAGATTGGTCGGCGGCTACAGGGGACGGAACTGGGTGCCCGGCGCTGGCTGGCAGCATGCGGACACGTCAGCCTACCAGTACAGCACTGGGACCGGGGAACCGATCCGGGTGGATCCGGGCGTGACCGGCGGTGATGGTGAGTGAGCGAGTGAGTGAGTGAGTGAGTGAGTGAGTGAGTG
>JADZDV010000317.1 GCA_020850915.1 Chloroflexota bacterium
CGGGCTCGTCCGCGACGCTGCCGTTGACCGCGCCTCCCGGGCAGGTCCGAGGCTGAGGCAAGTCAGGCTGGATCAGCCGCCACGCGCCGGTCGGCTCGATTGACCTCTCGCCTGCCCTGTCAGTAGAGCAGGCGCGTGAGCCAGGGCCACGGCTTGCGACCGTCGGGCGGCTCCGGCGGGAGCGGGGGCAGCGCTTCGGCGAGCGACCGGGTGAGCTGCTCGACGAAGGCGGTCTCCGTGGCGCGGTCCGCGCCGGGCGGAGGCGGGTCCAATAGCGGCGCGACGCGCAGGCGGAGCGTCTTGCCGCGCCACAGCTCCTGAGTGCCGGCCAGACCGATCGGCAGGACGCGGCGCCGTGAGCGTGACGCCAGGAAGGCGACTCCCCGCTTGATCGGCTGGACGACGTCTGGCGGCTCCCCCTCCTGATCCCAGCCCTCCGGCATCAGGCCGAGCGAGCGTCCCCCGGCCAGGATGGCGAGCGAGGCGTCCAGAGCCTGGCGATTGAGCTGGCCGGTGGTGGAGACGGGCACGACGCCGCCGATGATGGCCAGGACGAGGCGCTTCCACCAGGTGCTGAACATGCCCTCAGCGGAGCCAAGGTAGACGATCCGCGGCTCCGGCGGGAGGGCCATGACGACCAGGAACGGGTCGATCCAGTTGCGATGCGGCGCGGCTGCGACAATGAGCGGCTCGCCGCGTGGGACATGGTGGAGCCCCTCGTTCTCGAAGCGGAGGCGAAAGAGGCCGCGTCCCAGGACGAGCAGCAACCACCGCGCCAGGCGCCCCTGGAGCCAGAAGAGGACCGGAGCCGCGGCGCGCCGGAGAGGCGACGCCGCGACCTGGAGCCGGCTGAGTGCGCGCGACAGGCTTGGAGCCTCCTACGCGGTTGCTTCGGCCTCCGCCTTCTTCGGCCGAGCCGGGCGCTCCACCGGCAGCTCCGGTCGGCGTGACCATTCACGGAAAGAGCCGACGTAGACGCGCAGGTTGGGGAAGCCCAGCCGCTGGAGCACGGCGTAGGTGTTCGTGGCGCGATGGGACTTCTGGCAGTAGATAATGGTGGGCTTGTCCGGCGTGACCCCGCGCGACACCAGGAGGGCGCGGGCCTCGTCTGGGTCCTTGACGTACTTGCGGTCCTCCAGCAGGTCGAACCACTGGACGTGCGCCACGCCGCCGGGGATCCGGCCCATGCGAGGGTTCCACTGCAAGCGACGAGTGCCTTCGTATTCGGGGGTCTCGCGGTTGTCGAGGACGGTCACGCTGGGATCGCCAATGGCGGCCATGACGTCGTCCGCCGTGGCGACCATGTCGCCGCGGGGGTTGATCGGGTAGGAGACGCCGGGCGTGGCGGCCCGAGCGGGCGTATCGCGCACGAGGTCGCGCCCCGCCTCGAGCCAGGCGTCCACCCCGCCGTGGAGCACGTAGCTGCGCTCGTGGCCGAGGTAGCGGAGCATGAAGGCGCCACGAGGCGCGCGGTTCTCCGTACCAGCGTCGTAGAAGACGACGGTGTCCTCCGGACGGATGCCGGCCTCGCCCAGCATCCGCGCCCAGTCGCGCTGGATGACCTCCATGCCTGCCGGATCGGTGCGCGCGTTGGCGTACGGGAAGGTGTCCAGGTGAATGGCGCCGGGCAGGCGGCCGCGCCGGAACTGACCGGGCAGGCGCGCGTCCACCAGCAGCACCTGGCCCGGACGCTGATCCAACCAATCGAGATCGACGAGAAGCTGCTCAGGCATCATGACTCCACGAGCGTGATGAGATAAGCGAACGCCGGAGATGGTAGCGCCAGGAGCGCCTCGCTGCCGCCCCTCGAGCCGCCGCCCGTCTGGCCAGGACCTTCTCGGCCAGGCTCTGATCGATGTACTCCATGATGTCATCCGGAGTGCCGTCCGCGCCAGTCGGCTTCAGGCTGTCCACCACCTGCAGCACGCGCTTCGGAGCGACGCGGAGGGCGGCATAGTTGTTGGCGTGGTGGTTCTCTCGTCTCGCCGCCAGCCGGGCGTGGCGTAGCCTGGCACCGACGGAGACGGTTGTCGAGCACTCTGCTGAGCGACAAGCCCCGCGCGCTGGGGGTCAGGGCGTGCGCGGAGTGGTGTCGGCCGCGGGGCTCTCGGCCACGCCAGCGCGGGTTTCCAGCGCGCCGAACGCTTCGAGGATGGGGTCAAGCTGGTCGCGATAGCGGTTGGTCAGGTCGTGCAGAAGGACGCGCAGCTCCAACTGGGCGCGCACGTTCGAGAGGTAGCGCACCGGGTAGAAGGTCGCCACAAGGACGCGTCCGGGCACCAGGTAATCGTAGGCGTGCTGAGGGTCCGAGTTCCGCTGGTAGGGGTCGCGCGCGGTCGGAAAGGGCGGAAGGTCCGACGGCTCGCCGGGCCCCCACTTGATCGGCGGGTCGGCGTTCGGCTCCAGGCGCTGGTAGAGGGTGGCCCAGCGCTCGTTCTCCCGGAGCAGGAACGGATCGCGCCGGCCCCGGCCGTCATCCTCCCCGGTCCGGTAGACGACCCGCACGACGCCGTCCGGGTGGTATTCGATCCGGATGACCTGGCCGGGCGGCAGGCCGTCCAGGCTGTCTCGCATGCCGACGGCGTCCTCGACGGCCAGGAATGTCGAGCGCTGGTCCGGCGGCATGATGGCACGAGTAAGATAGGCGCGCGCGGACTCCGAGACGGGCTCGGTGCTCTGGGCGACGCTGAGCGCCTCGCGAACGGGGTCGAGGTAGGTGCGAGAGCGATCGATCTCGACGGTCGTTCCGGCGCCCGGTTGAAGCCCGCCGATCAGGCGACTGGTCGCCTCCATCTGAAAGATGTCCGGGTCCTCGACGCGGAAGAGGAGTTGGGCCAGGCTGCGAGCATCCACCCGGCCGGCGCCAAGCAGGAAAGCGAGGTCCGGGCTGAGGTGGACGAGCACGTGGCCTGGCGAATCGGCGCGCTGCTCTTCGTAGCGAATGGGGAACGGCTCAGTCAGGACGTAGCGCAGACGATCGCCCTGCTCGCTCACGTAGTCGCGCACCCGGGCGGGGAGACCGAGCGTCTCGTCCTGCTCGTGCTGCGAGCGAACGACGAAGGCGTCTGGCGGCAGGACGAGCGTGAACTCATCGCCGGGCTGGATGCTGGTGGCTGTGCGACCGGGGTTTGCCTGGAAGTACGCCTGGGCGACGTAGCTGGGCGCGTCCATGCCATCCACCTGAAAGAGCGGGGTGAGCTTTGAGAAGGCGACCAGCGCGGGGCTTCCGCCGGCCTGGATTCGGATGCGGAAGAGCAGACGACCCTGGGCGTCCCGGCCGGCGGGCTGGCAGTCGAAGCCGCTGTTGTCCTGGGCGGGTGGCAGCAACTGGGCCCCGGGATGGGGCGGGGTGGGTGGAAGCAGCGTCAGGCGAGGCCCACGATCGGGCAAGATGGCCCGCGGCACGACCTGAGCCAGGCGCCCAGCCTCGGCGCAGCCGGAGAGCAGCCCGGCGAGCAGGGTCACGAGGAGCAGGCGCGCCACAGGGCGTGCCAGAGAACAGCGTCGGCAGGGCGGGCGGCGACGCATCAGAACGGGCGCCGCCAGTCCATGTCCAGCAGGATCTGCTGCTCCTGACCGGCCAGGAAGACCTCCTCGTGGGTGCCCGAACCAGGACGCGTCGAGCCGACGTTGGGGATCTGCCTCACGACCACGCCGTCCGGCACCGGCCAGGGGGTGGGCAGCCAGCCAAAGTGATTGATGAGCCCGTGCATGAGGTCAACCCAGATCTTGCCGGCGGTCAGGGAGCTGGAGACCTTGACCATCGGATCGTTGTTGGTGTTGCCCATCCAGACGCCGACGCAGACTTGCGGGATGCAGCCGACGGTCCAGGTATCGCGGTAGTCGTCGGTGGTGCCGGTCTTGACCATGTGCGGGCGATCGAGATTGAGCGGCGTGGCCGGCCCGAAGGTGACCAGTCGAGAGCCAGGGTCGCCCATGATGTGCAGAAGCTGATAGGCGATACGCGGGTCGACCACCTGCTCGCCGACCGGATCGTCCTGTGCGTGGTGGAGGGTGTTCCCGGCACTGTCCTGGATGTCTAGCAGCGGCTCGATCGGCAGGCGGCGCCCTTCGCGGGCGATGGTGGCGTACGCGCCGGTCAGCTCCAGCAGCCGGACCTCGCCTCCGCCAAGGGTGAGCGAGAGCCAGCGCGGATCCCAGGAGTCGAACGTGGTGATACCGAGGCGGCGGGCCATCTCCTGGAGAGCCGGTACGCCGACGTCCTTCAGCACCTTGACGGCTGGCACGTTCAGGCTGTTGCCGAGCGCGTCCCGCAGGGTGACCAGGCCGAAGTAGTGGTTTTCGTAGTTCGCCGGCGTGTAGGGCGGCTGGCCGGGCGGAGCGGAGAAGGCGGTGGGCTGGTCCATGACCCGGGTGGCCGGGTTCAAGCCGTGTTCGAAACCGGCCAGGTAGAGCAACGGCTTGATGGAGGAGCCCGGCTGGCGACCGGCCAGCGCGACGTTGACCTGGCCGCTGATGGAGGCGTCCCAGAAGTCCTTGCTGCCGACCATTGCCAGGAGTTGGCCGTTGCGCGGGTCCATGACGACGATAGCGCTGTTGTTGGCGTGGGCAGCCTGACGGACCGCCTCGTTCTGAGCGACGATCTGCTCCGCCAGGGCCTGGACGTCGAGATCGATACTGGTCTGGATGCGCAGGCCGCCCGTGAAGAGCGCCTCAGGGCCGTACTGCTGATGGACGAGATCCTGGACGTAGTTCACGAAGTGGGGTGCGCGGGACGGAATGGGCTTCGGGTCCACGAGCCGGATCGGCGCGAGACGCGCCTGGTCAGCCTGGTCCTCCGTGATGAGACCGGCGTCCGCCATGAGGCTCAGGATCTGCTCCTGGCGCTCCTTGGCCTGGTCGAAGTGCTGGAGCGGATCGTGGTCCGAGGGGCTCTGAGGGATACCGGCCAGCAGCGCCGCCTCCGGCAGAGTCAGCGCACGAGCCGGCTTGCCGAAGTAGCGCTGGGCGGCGGCCTCCGCGCCGTAGACCTGGTTGGCGTAGTAGACGGTGTTCAGGTAGGCCTCGATGAGCTGCGACTTCGAGAAGCGCTGGTCCATCTGGTAGGCGGCAACGGCCTCTTTGAGCTTGCGGGCGAGCGTCTGCTCGCTGCGCTCGTCCGCAAGGAAGAGGTTGCGAACGAGCTGCATCTCGATCGTGCTGGCGCCGGAGACGACATCGTTGCCACGGGCGTCCTGCCCGACAGCACGGAGCACGCCAGCGGGATCGATGCCGCTGTGGCTGAAGAAGCGCCGGTCCTCCGCGGCGAGGGTGGCGAGCACGAGATCCCGCGAGATGGCGCTCAGCGGCGCGTAGGTGCGCTGGCCATAGTGAGGATCGTCGATGGTGGCGAGCACCGTGCCGTCGCGGGCGGTGATCGTGGCGGTCTGGGGGAGGTTGGCATCCAGTCGGCCGCCGCGAGGCAGGGCGATGGCGTCGGCAGTGAGGAAGCGGCGTGCCTGGGTTATGGCGGCGTCCGCTCCGACGAGGCCCGCGGTCACGCCGGCCAGGAGCGCCGCCGTCAGGCTGAGGCAGGCGATGGTGAGAACGAGCGGGAGGCGCCAGGCTTCCGCCGGTCGTCGGCCGCGGACGCGGTGCGCTCGGCGGAAGCGGAGGAGGTCGTTTTCGGCGGGGGCGCCACGACTGCCTCCTCGCCTGCGCGGGTGGACCGCCGAGGAATGGCCGAAGGCGACCATCAGGAACGGCTCCGTGTTCTTGAAGGAAGGGGACAACTAACGGCCCGACCTCATCCGGTCGGGACGCGGCCGCTGTGGCTCTCTGCACGACAGAGCGCCTCATTCAGCGCGGCGCATCGGGGTCGCGTGCGCAGAGTGCGTGCCACCGAGGAGCTGGAGCGCCTGCACCACCGCGGCGAGCAGCACGTCCTGGCTGCTCGCCGCCCCGCCCCAGGTCAGGCGCCCGCTTCGACCTCGGCGATGATCTCGCGGGTGGCCTCTAGCGCCTCGCTCAGGACGACGCTCGGGTCGCGCGCCCAGGTCGCCGGAATGGGCGCCTCGTAGCTCAGGTAGCCCTGGTAGCCCTTCTCGCGCAGGAGGCCGAAGAAGTCGTGAATTCGGACCACGCCCTGGCCTGGCGCGAGGCGGTCCTGTGGGCGAGGGACGTTCTCGGGCGGCGTGGTGTCCAGCGTCCAGGTGTGCAGGGCGAGGCGATCGGCCATGCTGGTGGAACGCTGCATGGGTGAAGTCCTCCCCGCGGAATCGGAGAAGTGTAGCGGCCGGCGCGCCACAGGAGCGCTGGCAACCGCGAGCCGGCCGGCTTTGGCGAGAGAAAAAACGGGCATGCTATACTCTCCTGCACGCCGAAGTGGCGGAACCGGCAGACGCGCTACGTTCAGGGCGTAGTGGGAGAACTCCCGTGGGGGTTCGAATCCCCCCTTCGGCACCGAACCCCCGGTTTTGAACTCAAAACCGGGGGTTTTCCGCGTCCTGAGGAGCAATAGGAGGAGCGGTAGCTCCGGACGACGCCTCAGGAGCCGGCCTGACCGTCTGCCTCGGGCGCCGCGGGCTCCAGCAGCTCCGACCACCGATCGGTCGCCCGGCGCAGCTCCGCGTCGAGTCTTGAGATGTAGCGATCGGCCGTGATGGCGATCGCCGAATGGCCGACGGTGCGCTGGATCGCGAGGGTGGAGACGCCGCTATCGGCCAGGCGCGCGCCCTTCGTGGGGCGGAGGTCGTGCATCCGGAGCCGCTCGGGCAGGCCCGTCTGTTCGAGCAGGCGGTGCCACTGGTCGTTGACATGCGTCTCGCGGAGGGGCTGACCGTGGCGCCCGGGGAAGACCAGGTCGTTGGCGAGCCACTGCGCGCCGGCCTTGAGCCGCGGCTCGCCGACGAGGATCCGCTGCCGCCGGAGCGCCGCGAGGCCCCACCGGGTCAGCGGGATCGAACGGACGCCCGCGTCGGATTTCGGGTCGTCGAGCACCAGCGCGTACGTCCCGTCGTCGTTCTTCCGCCTCACGATCTGCTGGCGGATGGTGACGGTGGCCGCCTCCAGATCGACGTCGGGCCACTGCAACCCGGCCGCCTCGCCGAAGCGGCAGCCGGAGTCGAGCAGGAAAGCCCAGAGGCTGCCGTGCCGGTGCTCGACCACGGCAGCCAGGAGCTGACGCGCCTGCTCGACGCTGAGCACCTCGGGCGCGAATGGCGCGGGCTTGGGAGGATCGACGAGCTCCATGACATTCTCGCGGACCAGCCGGCGGCGTTCATGACCCCACCACCGTCAGGGCTGGACGCCGGCTGTGGCGGAGCCGGGCGACACGCTCGCCGCGCCGCGGGTGGAGCGGCACGACCCGTTCGCTGCGCTCAGGGTTTGTGAAACTATTGCCGGGCGGTGGGCTCGTACACACCATCTTGTGGTGACGAGCGCCGCGTCACCACAAGATGGTGTGTGCTCGGACATCCTCGCGAAAAGATCACAGCCTCTCAGGGCAGGCCTGGCCGGCGGGCTGCTGGTTGTTGCGGACGGCCACCTCAAGAACGCGATGCCCCATGATGACGATCAGGTGCTTGCAGGTCGGAACGTCGTTCCACCGCGGCGCACGGCCGTGCTGGTAGTCAGCGCACTCGCAGGTGCCGGCCTGGAAGTCCACGCGGTAGGTCTGCCCCTCGCTACCGTCCACGTGGTAGATGGCGCCGTGGAGGCGATGCACCCGGCCAAGCACGACGTAGGCGACCGCGCGGGCGGTGCGCGACTCGAGCTCTGGCAGGTGCTCGACGACGCGGCGGCCGAATTCGGCCGGGTCGAAGATGGTGGCCGACTGGTAGGCGGTAAGATCGACGGTGGGGGTTGGCATCGCTGGTGCCTTCCCTCCTGGCCCCGCGCGACTAGTCCTCACGCGGGACCCTTCCATACTCGTATTCTACGCGATATCCTAGTATCTGTCGAGAGGTGCGCGGGGCTATTGCGAAGAATCCTAGCGGCTGCTAGACTGCCGCTATGGACGAGGGTAGAGCGAACATCGGACGCCAACTCGCCGCGCTTCGAAAGCGCAGCATGCGCCGCTGCCTGATCTGTGGCACGGAATTCGAAGGTTTCGGGAAGCAGCTTTACGACAAGAAGAAGTGCGCGAATCTCGCCTGGTGGAGGAAGCACCGCGGACGAAAGCCCGGTCCGTCGGACCGGCCGACCAGTTGAAACCGCTTGACGAGTGCTAGGATATAGCGTAGAATATGAGTACCAACCGTGATGAGGCGGGCAGGTGGGCGGCAGGCCGGATGATGTCGAGAACCTGGGCAACGGGTGGACTCGGCAGATCCGCTATCGCCGCACGAGCGATCCGAGTCGGGGCACGAGCCGCATCGTGAGAATCGTGGACGAGACTGGAGTGACCCGAGAGGTCTGGCACGAGGCCTATGATGCGGCTGGCATGCTCCGCCATCGGCACCAGATCCCGCTAGAGAGGAAGCAACCGTAATGGCCGCGCAGACCGGACCAGCACCAACGGCTCCACTCTCTGACATTGCGCGCACGGTTGCCCGGCTGACCGAGCGTGGCCTGGCGCGTGAGACTGAGGTCACCATCGCGACGGTCGCGCTCTGGCTGCTGGATCGTGTCCAGTCGGGTTCCACGGCGCCGGACGAAGCGACCGCGGTGTTTCTCGCGCTCGACGACGTTGTGAGTCAGAGTGCCATCGTGGATAGCATCCAGGACGCCACCGGGCAGCTCCTGGTGGAAGGTGAGCTGTTCCACGACCTGGGCACCGCATATGGGACCGATCCGGACCGTCTCACCCAGTTGGCCCTGACCGTCCTGGGTGGTACGTGTGCGTGACAACCCCGCGCCGCCACGATGCTGCGCGACGGCTCGACGGTTGGCGATTGGGCTGCGCGACGGGGCGCGGCTACGCGCACTAGACTAACGCGTGAACCAATCAGCATTGGCCACGTGGATTGAGGATCTGCGCAGCCGTCTCGAACGCGGCGGTCCCCCCCTGGCCCACTCTGGCTAGGCTACGAGATCACAATTCAGGACGTCCCGCGCGCTGTCCGGGCCATACTCAATCAAGTCGATCGCTACCGTGCGATGCCGGCTCCGCAACGCCGGCAGGATGGCAATCGAGCTCGACGCCGAAAACTTGCAGATAGCCTCTGGCCGCCGCGGTGAGGAGCAGTAGAAGGAGCGATGGCGTCCCGCCACACGACGTCAAGCGACTTTAAGCGGCACGATGCGCGAGCGGGATAGTCTGGTAGCCGCGTCGTTTGCGGTCGTTTTGGGGGCACAGACAGGACTCGTCAGAATCCCCTCTTCGGCACCAAGGATCC
>JADZDV010000318.1 GCA_020850915.1 Chloroflexota bacterium
CTTGATGGACATGGCTCCTCCCAGCAGTCCAACGGGCAATTCTATTCGGAACCGATCGATCAGCAGGAGCCAGGGATGCTCGCCTCTGAGGACACGAGCATGGGCTCGTGTCCATCGCGGCTGGCCTGACGTGCCTCAGACGAGACGCGCACGTCTGGCTCTCGCCCGTCGGCGGCTGTTAGGCTGTCCGGGCCATGGACCATCAACGCAAAGAGGCCAACCCCTGGCTCGTGCTCTCGGTGCTCTGCACGGGCTTCTTCATGATCCTGCTCGATACGACGATCGTCAACATCGCCATTCCGAGCATCAGCGACTCGCTCCACGCGCCGCTTGACGAGATCCTCTGGGTCCTGAACGGCTACATCCTGGTGTACGCCGTACTGCTCATCACGGCGGGCCGACTGGGTGACATCTACGGGCCCCGCAGGTTGTTCATTCTCGGGATGGTTGTCTTTCTCGTAGCGTCCGCTCTCTGCGGACTCGCTCAGAGCACGACGCAGCTCATCGCGGCGCGTGTCGTCCAGGGGACCGGGGGCGCGCTGCTCACACCGCAGACGCTGGCGATCCTGACAACGATCTTTCCGCCGCAGCGTCGGGGCGCGGCATTCGGCGTCTGGGGTGCCGTGGCGGGCATCGCCACGATCGCCGGTCCGACGCTCGGCGGGTTCCTGGTGACGAACTTCTCCTGGCGTTGGGTCTTCTACGTCAACCTGCCGATTGGCATTGTCTCGCTCGCCGCGACGTTCGTGGTCATGCCCGACATTCGCCCTGGCCGCGGGCATCGCCTCGACCTTGTGGGCGTCGTCCTGGCGAGCCTGGGCCTCTGCTGCGTGCTGTTCGGCCTGATCGAGGGCCAGCGCTTCAACTGGGGCGTCGTCTCGGACTGGCTCACCATTCCCGGGGCGATGATCGCGGGCGTAGTGCTCCTGGCGCTCTTTGGCATCTGGGAGCGATTTCAGGCCGAGCCGCTCCTGCCGGGCGCGCTCTTTCAGAACCGCGACTTCGTCCTGATGAACTGGATCAGCGCCGCCATCTCGTTCGCCATGCTCGGCCTCTTCTTCCCGATCACCATCTACCTGCAATCGGCGCTCGGGCTCTCCGCCTTCGTGGCCGGCCTCACGCTGGCGCCGTCATCGCTCGTCTCGATGTTCGCGGCGCCCCTCGCCGGCCGGATGGCGGATCGTTACGGAGGCAAGTACATCCTGATGGGCGGCCTCCTGGTGTTCGCCACCGGCATGAGCCTGGTGGCACTGCTGGCCACCCCAACCGCCGCCAGCCTGACATTCGTCACGCCGATGGCGCTGGCGGGACTCGGCATGGGCTTCGTCTTTGCGCCGCTGGCCACCGTGGCCATGCGCGACATCGCTCCGCGGATCGCCGGCTCCGCATCAGGAGCGCTGAACACCACCCGCCAGCTTGGCGGAGTCCTCGGCAGCGCGGTCGTCGGAGCGGTGCTCCAGACGCGACTCGCCTCGACCCTCCACGAGCATGCCAGCGACGCGGCCGTTCAGCTCCCGCCAGACCTGCGCCAGCGGTTCGTCGAGGCGTTCGATCACGCCGCGGGCGGCGGTTTGGATGTTGGCAGCTCCCTGGCGATCGGCGCCGCGCTCAGCTCGGGTCTGCCACCAGACCTTGCCGCGCAAGTCCAGTCGCTGCTGCACAGTGTGTTCGCAACCGGCTACGTGGACGCCCTGCGGCCAACGCTCGCCGTCCCGATCGTCGTGCTCGTCATCGGCACTGTCTGCTGCCTGGCGATCGGTCGCGGCGGTCGCCCCAACCAGGCGCCCCGCCGCGAGCCAGCCGGCCATCCCGTGACATCGCAACCGGTCGAACTCTCGTAGCGATGGCCGGGCGGCTGCCTGTCCTGGGTTGATTTCAGGGTCGTTGTGGTGGAAGATAGACGCATGAACTTCAGCGGCGTGAGCGCGCTGTTCGAGCCCTTGCTGCGGGCCAGCGACTGGGTCAGCCTGGCGAGCGGACTGCCGCGGGCGGTGTCGCTCATCGGCGTCACGATGGTCGCCGCGTTCATCGTCGCACTCTTCCTGACCGCTCTGTTCCAGCCGCTGGACGGCTACCCCGTCAGCCTCGTCGAGCCACCCCGCGGTCGAAAAGCCGCCCTCCCGCCCGCTGAGTCGAGCGCGGCCAGTACCCACGACGAGCGGGCGGCTTCCTCCACGAATCCCCCTCCTTCGCGCCGGCTGGTCTCCAGCGCCACCACGACGTCCATGGCGGACGCGGCGCTGGAGACGACCGTCTTCACGCCAGCCGATCTGATCGCGCTCGGGGCGCTCAAGGCGCGCGTCGAGCGCGGTGAAGTAACCGAGTCTCCGCTCGACCCGCGGCGTCTCGCCTTCATCCGCTGGCTGGTCCAGAGCGGCAGGCTGGCGCCCTAGCCTTACTTCGGCTTCGCCATCTCCGCTTCGAGGTCGAGCTTGAGGACTGTCGCCGCCTGGCGGACCGGCTCGTACGCCGCGTCGGTTGTTTCGGCGACGCCGAACGTCCCGATCGCGTCTTCGAACAGCTTCTTGCCTTCGTCAGTCGCGGTGATCTTGAGCAGCGCCTGGCGCGTCTTCGCCACGACGTCCGCGGGGAGGCTCTTGCTGACTGCCACGCCGTCGTTCGAAATGTCCGGCGTCTCGGCGATCACGCGCGTCTTCGTGAAGACGTCCGGCAGCGTGCCGGTCATGCGGTCGCGCTGGTCCTTGAAGATGGCGCCGCCGTCCACCTGTCCGTTGGCGACGGCGATGACGACCTTGTCGTGGCCGCCCGCGAAGACCTGCTCGCTGAACAGCGATTCCGTCGCCAGTCCCTTCTCTTCGAAGAGCGCACGCGGAAACAGGTAGCCCGAGGTCGAGCCGGAGTCTACCCAGGCAAACCGTCTGCCCTTGAAGTCTTCCAGCTTCTGGACGGGACTGTCTGCCCGCGCGATCACCATGCCGCGATAGCTGGTCCCGGTCCGGTTTACCGAGACGAGACTCATGTCCGCCCCGCACTTCTTCCGGGCCAGCACGTAGGCCAGCGGACTGAGCCAGCCGATCTCCACCTGGTCGGCACACATCGCTTCGATCACGGCCGCGTAGCTCGTCGGCACCTCACTGGTGTATTTCAGGCCGGTCTCTTTTTCCAGCGCCGTGCTGATCGATTGCATGCCCTTGACCAGCCGGGACGTCTCGAGAAACGGCACCATCGACATGCGGATCGGGCGATCCGTGCTACCCAGCGGCTTCGTCGCCGGGGCGCACCCTCCGAGGAGCAAGCCCGCTGCGACAACCAGGAACACCGATTTGCATCTCATGGCTTCCATGATACTCCACGCCATCGCACGCCGCGGCCGGTCGTGGCTGCCCGCTGGCAACCCGACCCGGCCAGTGGAGCGACGATGCATGCCTACGTCCTTGCTTGCTCGATCTTGACCAGCAGATCCTTGAAGAGAGCTTCTCGCGCGTGAAGCTGATCGCGGTATGTGGACGTGTCCGTCTTGTAGATCTCTTCGCGGAGATCTTGGAGACCTTGCTGAACGAGGTCGGCCAGCATTGATCGTTCGTCCGCCGTAATGGAGATGTTCACTGTGCACGCTCCTCGTCGCGGTGAAGTTGAGACCTGGGATTCTGATTGAGCATAGCAGAGCTAGCTCAGCGCGTCTGTCCCGAGACCGCGATTTCCAAGATTGGCGGCGTCGGACCCTCCGCGGCGAGCCGCTATGCCGAGTATCGCCCGGGGCTCGTCTGGCGTCGCGACCTCGCGCCCGCTGGCGGTGGCGATTGCTACCATCTGCTCGACGGCCTCGCGGTTGCTGCTTGACAACACGCCCGGGAAGAAGAACGGCTCGTCCTCCCGCCCTATCCTCACGTGGCCGCCGTTCAGCATCGCCGTGACTTCGAGCTGGAAGTGTTCCGGCCCCGTGACGCTCATCGTGTAGAGCGTGCCGTCCGGCAGGTAACGGACCCTCTGGAGGTATTCGTCCAGCGTGGCCGGTGTCCACTGGCCGCCGGGCCGGCCGAAGAAGAGCGTCGCGTAGTAGGGCGGATCGACTGCGCCACGGTCGATCAGCCACTGAAACGTCCAGGCGTCGCCAAGGTTGAAGATCTCGAACTCCGGCTTGATCCCCTCACCCTTACAGATCTTCGCGACCTCGAGCAGCTCCTCCCGGATGTGGTAGCCGTACACGCCCCGATCGCCGTAATCCAGGTTGTGCATCGAGGCCACTGAGGCCATGTCCGGCTTCAGCGCCAGGACCTGCTTGCGCGCCTCGAGCGGCTGCGCCGAGATGCCCGCCTGGATGATGACGTCCGTTTGCTCGCGGATCAGGCGAATCGGCTCGTCCCACATCTCGGTGCTGTGCATGGCGCCGTGGAGGTGGACGATCGACGCGCCCGCCTCACGACTGGCAACGGTGGAGTCCGCCACCGCCTGGGGCGTGGTGAAGATCCTGGGCAGGCCGGCGTGCATCGAATTGTCGCACTCGCCGGTGGTGATGATGAGCTTGTCCAAGAACAGCACTCCTCTCTCGCCGCTGTGATGTGGCGCCGTGCGGGGATGCCGCGGAGGGCTGGGAGGCGCGATCAGACCTACGCTTCGGCCCACCCCTCGGCAGCCCGGAAGCGTATGCGGCCGCGCAAGCGCGATGCAACGCTGGAGCGCGCCACACCCCGCGCGTTGACTGCGCGCGGCCGGCCTCCCTCGGATGGCTCGCACCATCGACGCACCGCGCCGAGCTTGTGTCTTGCCTACCCGCGGTGCCACTGGAAAACGAGCCGGCGGCCTGTCTCTGACTACTGCAAGGAGGATTGGCCGGCACCGCGGTCCGTGCTCGCATCTGGTCCGAGCCGAACGAGATCAAGGACACGTCTCTCTTCCTCGCGAACAGCATAGTCGCGGACCTCGACAACTTCGACGAGGCGAAGACTGAGGCAGTGATCAAGAGCTGGAGGCCATAGGCGACGTCGGCGGTCGACGAGACGCGGCTC
>JADZDV010000319.1 GCA_020850915.1 Chloroflexota bacterium
GATCAGGTCGTCGCCGGCCCCGCTCCAGGTCCCCCCGTGCGAGAGGAACTCGATGCTGGCCCCTCGCAGCTCTCCGCGGACCATGCGCTGCTCGACAGCGTCGGCCAGCGGCGACGGCCAGAGCTTAGCGCGGAACGCCAGCCCGAAATCGTCCGTCCACAACGTCAGGCTGCCCGTTCGCCCGTGGGCGATGGTCCGCGCGTCCTCGTGGCCCAGGTTCAAGGGGATGATCGCACCGCTCCCCAGCCATCGGTCGAACGCCCCGCGCATGAACGCCACCCGATGCGGCGGCTCGTTGGGCAGGAAGGTTCGACGCACGCTCGGATGTCCGAAGGCCGCGCCGTAGCCGCAGATGACGGCGCCCACGTCAGTGCCCTACCTTCGGCCGCGTGGACAGCCGCCAGCCGATCGCCACGAGCGTCACGCCGATGAAGACCAGGACGTACCGCCAATCGAAGAACGCGATGCCCGCGGCGATTAGCAGCGCGCCCAGCGCGGCGACCACGTCGGCCACGTCCACGCTCACGGCTGTCGCCTCGCCAGACGACGCCCGACCAGACGCCAGATCGCCGAGGCGAGCACGGCGCCCGCGGCGATGGCCAGAAGCCGCGCCAGCGCGTCGGCTACGTCGAGCGTCATGGCCACGGTTTCCCTTGCTCTAAGCGCCGCCTCACGCCCTCGGGGTTGTATTCCAACTCCTGCCCGACGACCGGGTGGTAGAGCCCGTCGGGACTCCTGGGGTCCAGCACCAACAGCCGCCAGCTCTTGGCGGCTTTCACCGCCAGCTCTCCCGCCTTCTTCGCCAGCGTCCGCGTGCGGTCCGCGAAGCTCTTCTTGTCACTCATCGCCTAGCCAATGGTGATGATGCCGCGGGTTTCGTAGACCGACCGCTCGGCCTTCGGGGCCGGCTGCTGCGCGGCGGCTACGGCAATCGCAGCCGCGACAGCGGCGTCAATCTTCCGGCTGCGCTGGCCGTGAGCCTTCCGGAGCGTGAACCCCCGGTCGGTCGGCTTCGGTACGGCATTTGCCACATGCCGCGCCAGCGCCGGGTCGGCATCATGCGCCAGTTTCCCCTCGACCACGAGCTGGTAGAGGAGCTGAACCGCCGGCGCCATTCGGGCCGGGCTCTGCGGGAATTCGACCATCGCGAGCCCCTCGTCTTGCAAACGCAACGCCGACTCCTGAAAGAAACTCGGGTCGTACCAGAAGGACGGGCCGGGCGCGGGCGCGCCGTCTATCTCAGCCGCGGGCACGGGATATGCGGCGCGCAAGTCACGCAAGAGCTGATGCACTTCAGGGAGGGGCACCCGCCACTCCTGATGCCGCGGGTCCGCCTCGGGGTACGGATTCTCAAACACTTGCGCCCGAATGACGAACCGCTCGCCCTGTCGCTGAGCGGCTACAACCGCCGTAGAGTCGTGCTTCAGGCTGACGTCGATCCCCACGGCCAGCGGCAGGCTCGGATCGAGGTCCGCCTCTTCGTCCAGACACGCGGCCCACGCCCCCGGCGGCAGCCAGCTCTCCTCCGTGTCCGTCCAGGCGTTCAGTCGGTACCGACAGAACACCGCCATCGGCACCCGGCGACAGGACTCCTCCAGGTCGTCAGGACGCAGAACCGTCCCCAGGCCGGGATTGCATTCGGCCCAGACCTTCGGGTCGCGATAGTCGAAGTCCGGGCGGGTCGGCTCGTACCAGCGGAAGTAGAAGCTCGGGTCCGACAGCTCGCCGCCCTGGAGCTTCTTGCCGTAGTCGTACAGTTGATAGCAGATGCTCTCGCGGTCGTAGCCCGCCGTGGTGATGGCCATGACGAGCGGCTGCGTCCGCGTGCCGGAGCCCAGCGTCATCACGTCCCAGAGTTCCCGGTTCGGCTGCACATGCAGTTCGTCGAAGACAACGAGGCTGGGATTCAAACCTTCCGCCCGCGGCGCGTCGGCGCTCAGCACACGATAGACGGCCCCTTGCGTGGGGTACTCGATGACGTCCCTGTAGATTCGGAGCACCTCCGCTAGTTCGGGCTCCATCTCCACCATGCGGCGCGCGGCCCCGAAGACGATCCGTGCCTGGTCACGATCGCCAGCCACGGCGTAGACCTCGGCTCCCAGCTCATCAGGGTCCAGTAGGCCGAACAGCGCGATGCCGGCTCCGACGGTGCTCTTTCCCTGCTTCCGCGGCAGTCCGATGAGTGCCTGCCGATACCGTCGGAGGCCATCGTCGCGCAGCTCGAACAGGTCGTTGATGATGGCCCGCTGCCACGGCTCCAGGACGATGAGCTGGCCCGCTTTCGGTCCCTTGACGTGGCGGCACAGACCCTCGATGAACCGGAGCACCGTGTCGCCCCGAGTCCCGTGCGGATACCGGCCAGCGGCCATTCAGCCCGCGCCTCGATTCCGGAGAATCTGGTCAAGCTTCGAGACGCGCTGCACCTCCGCCATGCCGAGCCGCGAGCGATCGGACGGGGTGAAGCCGCACAGACCCTCCATTCGGAGGATCAGCTCCTGCAACTTGCGGAGCTGGCCCACGAGGGGGTTAGCGACCACGGCTCCCTGCTCGGTCTTGAGCACGGGCGACGTCTTCGCGAGCGCCGCGGTGAGTTCGGCCTCTTCGTCGTAGGCGCGGCAGAGTCGCTCGATCAGCTTGGCGTCCGTCCGTGGACTCAGCCACGGCTCCCCGAGCTGCCAGAAGACGCGCCACGCTCGCCGGCCTTCCGTCTTCAGGCCTCGGGGCGCCCGTGGTATCCCACCAGTGGACGGCATGACCGCTAGCGGCGTCCGGGCGCGGCACGGCTGCAACGTCCCGAGCTTCGACTTGAGGGCATCTGGCTTCCGCGGTCGGCCTATCGCCATCTCGTCAGCTCCCCCCCCGGACTTTTGCACGCGCGCGTATGGAGCGGGCGCGGGGGTCCGGGCGGCCCGCGGCTGCGAAGATTTGCCCCGGCCCTGGGGTGGCAGTCATGGGAGCCAGCCACGGCTGCGCCACTCGGCCTCGAAGTCGGACAACCCCGTCTCTCCAACGCGGCCGTTGGGCTCAAGCAATGCGGCGTAGATGCGCGGCATAGGCCGCTCCAGCCGGAGACCCGAGACGCCCGATCGTTCGGCCGCGCCCTCGACCGTCAAGCGGATCGACTCCATCCGCGCGAGCCGATCGGCAACGGCGCGGAGTTCACGCAGGAGCTCTGCCGACTCGTCGCGCCAGATGGGCAGGATGACATCCTTCGCGCGCTCACGGTACCGCTTGCCCTGCTCGAGATGTTCCTGCTGGCCGACGGTCAGCGTCTCGTGCAGTCGCTCCAGATCGGCTGCGAGCCGCTCGGTTTCGCTCTCCGCGGCTCGCAGCTCGCGGCGTATCTCGACCACGGCCGCGACGTTCGCGGGATTCGATTGCTCCTGCCGAAGCCGCAGCCAACGCGCCCGTCCCCGTGCCGACCGAAGTTGCTCGCCGGTGCCCGAAACCGTGCGCTCCGCGACAACGATGGCCTGCCGCAGGCCCTCCAGCGCGGGGTCTTGCAGTTCGTTCGCGAGGTGCGCGACGGGGTCATCCGTCCGTGTCTTCGTTGCTGCCATGGCGTCTCCTTTCGTTCAGGCCCGCCGCGCCGAGGGAGCAGGCCGCCGCCCCGCCGCTCAACCCCGGCCCGGGCGGTCAGATGCGATCAGGCGTCTCGCGCTCGGCGCGCTGCCGTTCGATGTCGGACACGTGTCCTGAGATGAGCAAACGCAAGTAACCCGAAACCGTGCGCTGGTCCCGCGCGGCCAACGTGCGCAGTCGGTCGGCCGCTTCCCGTGGCAACACGGCGGACACGTGGCCTGTCATCCGTTCGGACGCTGGGATTGGCATAGAAAAGCCCCTCCGTGGCGCGAAGCTTTCGCGCGGCCACGAGAGGGGCACAGTGCGTTTTTCATCAGAAGTATACACCCTGGTGGATGCTGGATGTCGCGCGCGGTCATGGCGCGCTCCTGGCAGCCCCACGCCGCGCGATGATGCCCGCGATGCGCGACCTCTCCTGCTGGGTGCACGACGGGCAGTTCAGCAGGTTGCCGTTCAGCGGCCCGGTGCAGGTCCGGCAGCGTTTCTCCCGTGGCGGATCGGGCGCGACGCCGTCGGTGCAGCCCAACTTCGGGCAGGCGCCCGCCTTGCGCGAGACGGGGTCGTCGAGCGACTCGCCACAGGTCCGACAGCGCGGCCTGGCGCTCAGCTCGCGGTCGAGCATCTCGTAGCGGCGCAGCGCCGCCTGCCAGCTCTCGAAACCCGGCACGAACGACGGATCGCCTGGCGAAAGCGCCTCGAGACGCTCGCGTTCGGCCGGCAGCCAGGTCTCCAGGCCGTCACGCTCCGCGGCCATGCGGACGCGAGTTTTGTCAATTTTGTCGGTAGTGCCGCGCGTCGGAGAAACGCATATCGTGGAGCCCGTCGTGCCAGAAGTGCACGGAGAAGCCTCCAGCGATGTACCGACAAAATTGACAGAACTACTACTCGCGAGGGGCTGCGCGCCCGTCGCTGTGCATTCGTCGCTACGCGAACTTACCGCCAAAACTGACGAAACCCCCCGATCCCCGCCAACAGGGGGAGTTTTGTCAATTTTGTCGGTAGTGCCGCGTGTCGAAGAAACAGCAACCCGCTCCGTCCACTTACCCACGCCCTGCCTCCCGTAGCCGCGGATTCACCAGGTACACGTTCGACGGTCGGCCGGGTCTGGCTTCCGGCTCGGCCTCTTTCAGCCAGCGGCGTGTTACCAGCCAGTCGAGCCCCGCCCCGACAGCCTCGGCGGTCTGGAGCCCGCTCCAGTCATGCCTGAGAATGTCCCGCGCCGTGAACCGCTCCGGGTGGGTATCGAGAATCCAGCGTGCGATGCGTCGCCCAGCCTCGGCGTCTGCCGTCACCCCGTAGGCCGTGTACACGCGCGTCTCCATCGGGCGCAAGTAGTCGTCCATGAGGTCGAGCACGCGCGCGACGGTCTGCGCCGGCACTACCTGCGCGTCGGTCTGCCGTCCAGCCGCCCACTCGACGAGATGGGAAACCAGGGTCAAGCGCGCGGCCACGCCGCCATACTTTCCGACGCGAGCCGCGTGGCGCCCCTGGTACGTGCCGCTGCGCAGCTCCCGCATCAGCGCCGCGTGCCACTCGAAAAAGATCCCTTGCGCCTCGGGGTCGAGCCGACAGAACGGGACCGGCCGGAAATCGTCCTGCTGGAGCACGCTCGACCAATCGGCCAGCGCCAGCCGATCGCTCACCGCGTCCAGCGCGGCACGCGCAGCCCGATTTGGCCAGCGGTCGATCGGCCGCCAGTCGCCCGGCAACGCCGGCCAGATGGAGCAGAACCGGGCATGGAAGCCGTCGTCGGGCCCGGTTCCAAAAATCCCGCGGGCGATGTCCGGCTGCACGCCGCCGACGATGCCGAGGTACAAGTCGCGCACCCATGTCGTGCCGCGCTTGATCCGATCCACGGCGTAGGCCCCACCGCTATAGGCTTCCAGAAAGAATTGGCGGTCGCCCTCGGCTCGCGCGTACTTGTTCATGCCGGCGATCCAGCCGCTCAGCTCGTCGCGATGCAGGGTCAGGCCGGGGGACTCGGCCATCAAGTCGGCCAGTTTCTCGATAGTGGCGTCCGAGGTCCAGCGACGCGCCATCGTCGGCTCGACAGGGAGGCGAGGCTGTTCACCTCGACGGGCGTTCGCCTTCAGCTCGGCGCATGCCGTGTCCCACTCGGCATGGAGTCGGCCGAACACCTCGGCGTCCTGCTCCTGCTGCCGGTGGAGAGGGCGGAGCCCCTCCCGGATCGCCGGCGACTTCATCCAGGATGGAGGCCCGATCAGCGCGGCCCACAAACACGCACGTTCGGTCCAGTCGTCCCTGCCCTTCGGACGGATGCCCGCGCCGCGCCCGATCAGCCCCGCCTCGGCGACCAACAGCGTCCATGCCACATAGTCCGCGGGGCACTGGAGCCGCTCGGCTACGTCTGTTGTGATGTCAGCGATCTCGCGTGGCAGCAGCTCCAGCGGTAGCTCTGGTGGCTCCGGCGCGCCGAAGATCGGGGCAGGCGCGGGCCAGCCGCCCGCCAGGACGGTGCCCGTCTGTCCGGGCGCGCCCCCCGTCGGCCGCGCTTCCGTGGGGAACGGCGGGACGGCGTCCTCTCGCGGGACAACGAGCTCGACCGTCGGCTCTGCCGTCGGTGCAGGCCAGAGGGCGCCCAGAACGGCCGCAAGTGACGGGAAGTGCTCGCTGAGCGTCGGCTGGCCGGCCGTCCTGCCGCCGGTCCCGCGGCGCGCCGCCGAGCCTTCAGCGAGCCGCTCAATCTCGCCGCGCCAGTCGCGGCCGTTCAGGAATGATGCGTCGCCCGCCTGCTCCGCCGCCGCGCACAGCAGTTCCACCGTGTGCTCGGCCGACGTTCTCCGGGTCAAAAAGCCGGCGGCCGGCATCAACAGGTCGGCGTGGCGCGAGACGTTGTTGCCGGCATCAGCCACGAGCGCCGACGGCCACGCCGCCGCGATGGCGGCAACCGTCTGACGGTCTCGAGCGTCATCCGTGACGGCCCCAGGCGTACGTTTGCGCGAAGCGCCCTGCTGGACGTCTGCCTGTGCATCCGTCCACAGCTCGACCAGGATGTCATTCGGCGCGATGTCATCGTCCGGGATCGGCGTCAACTCAGGGATGGCGCCGATCCCCCGTGGAGCGGCGGCAATCGCCCGGATGGCGTCAATGTCGATGTTGAGCGCCTCGTCCGGCGTCAGACGGACGCGGCAGAGCCCGCTCTTGCCGTGACGACTGTTTTCCAGCCGCATGAGACGCGTCTTGTCATAGATGGACGTGTCGATCTTCCAGCCGTCCATCAGCCGGAGGGCTGCCGCTCGCAGGTAGGCATGTAGCTCTGTGCTCGGCGCGAATCCACCGAACAACGCGCCCGGCAGTTCGACGTGGAAGCCCTTGGCACCCGAGAAGTACACGCGCGCGACACGCAGGTCAACGCCCCATGAGTCGAGCTTGTGGAGCAGCTTGCGAACGGGATCCAGTGCCCGTCCGGGATCGTCCTCAGCATCGAAATCCAGAACCAGGTGCGCTGCCCAGGTTGGCCCGTCGAAGCCGGCGACAGTCGGCTTGCCGGCTTCGTTCCTGTGCGTGGCCACCCACTTGGGGAGCGCGTCGGTGCAACGCTGCCACGAGGCGTACCTCTCGGTCTTCCCGTAGCCGTCCACCTCGCTGACGCGCTTGGGGCGGTTGCGCCAGGCCAGATTACCCGAGGCCGTGTCCACCCAGTGGTAGACCGCGCGGGGGTCGGTGGTCCGCGTCGCTGTCATCGCCACACCCCCGCCAGTGCCGCCGCGATCAGGTCGGACGCCTCGCCGGCCGTCAGGGTGGCCGTCACCCGGACGCCCTTGCGGCGCAGTAACGCGGTCTGCTTCTCGCTCGCCGGGCGTTGCCGCCACGGGGCGTCCGGATCGACCAGCGCCCCGGCGCCGAGGGCGCGCGCCCGATCTTCGGCGATGCCTTGCGCGTCCCCGAGTTCGAGCCCTCGCGCGACAAGGGACGGCAGCGCGTTGCGCGCGTGTCGAACCACGTTCCACGAGTCGCCCCGCGGTTCGAGCGCCAGGAAGCCGTCACCCGTCGTCAGCACGAAACGACCGTCCGCA
>JADZDV010000612.1 GCA_020850915.1 Chloroflexota bacterium
CACCGAGATGGGAGAGGACACCATGAGCTTCATGGTCCACCTCCCGCACTACGCGCAGCTCGAGGAGGACCACGCTGGCGCTGGCCGGATGCTGGAGGTCCTCTCGGCCTACTTTGACTTCACCGCCGGCGCTGCGCCCTCTCGCCGAGGCAAGCGCCAGTACGCTGAGATCGACGCCGCCGTCGATCGGCAACCAGAGCTGAAGATCGTCGTCTCCGAGCTAGAGACCTATTACGATGCCAGGTACCTCGGCTCCATCGAGGCGCCTTCAGAGGAGACCAGAGAGTCAGAGCAGCCGCCATCGCTCTCTCCCGAGATCGAGCGTTTCCTCCAGGATCTCGATCCAGGCCGCTGATCTCGAGCTTCTGGTTGTCGCCGTTGCCCAACGGCGACAACCAGGCTATCAGGAGACGCGGGACTGATCGCCCCCATCGAGCGCGTCACGTCGCTCTCCGCACGCTTGGGCGCGCTGCAACAGCAACGTGCGCTCACGGGCATTCTTCGTCAGGGCCGCGGCGCGCTCAAACGCCGTCAGCGCTTCACCGAAGCGGTCCAGTTTGAAGAGCAGATCGCCCCGTACGCTGGGCAGCAAGTGATATCGCTCGAGCGTCGGCTCCGTACTCAATTGGTCCGCGATCTCCAGCCCCGCGGCCGGACCGGACGCCATCCCAACCGCGACCGCTCGGTTCAGTTCCACAATGGGTGACGGCATCAGCCGGCCCAGCGCCAGGTAGAGGGCGGCGATCCGCGACCAGTCCGTCTCCTCCGCGGTGCGTGCCCGCGCGTGGCAGGCGGCGATCGCCGCCTGCAGCGCATACGGACCTGGAGCACCGCCGAGCGTCTCGGCACGCTCGAGAGCGGCAAGCCCGCGACGGATGAGCAGTTGGTCCCACCGCGCGCGGTTCTGGTCCAGCAGCAGCACCGGCTCGCCGGATGGTCCCGTGCGCGCGCCAAACCGCGACGCCTGGATCTCCATCAACGCCACGAGCCCATGCGCCTCCGGCGCCTCGGGAACCAGCCCTGCCAGTATGCGGCCGAGTCGGAGCGCCTCCTCACAGAGCGACGGCCGGATCCAGTCGTCGCCGGCCGTCGCCACGTAGCCCTCATTGAAGACCAGGTAGATCACCTCGAGCACTGACGACAGGCGTCCCGCCAGCTCCGGTGCCCCCGGCGTCTCGAACGGCACGCGCGCGGCGCTGAGCGTCCGCTTTGCACGCACGATCCGCTGGGCCACCGTTGGCTCCGGGACCAGGAACGCCCTGGCGATCTCGTCGGTCGTCAGGCCGCCCAGCAATCGAAGGGTGAGCGCCACGCGCGCCGCCCGCGAGAGCACCGGGTGGCAGGCGATGAAGATGAGACGCAGGAGATCGTCCCCAATGCCGTCTCCCGCGCCCTCGTCGATCTCCGCCTCGAGGTCTGCTCCGGCCAGCAGACCTTCGACCTCGAGCTCTCGCCCCAGCAGCTCCTGCTTGTGTTCGAGCAGTTTCAGCCTGCGCAGCCGGTCAATGGCCCGATGCTTCGCCGTCGCCATGAGCCAGGCCGCCGGGTTCTCCGGAACGCCATCCCGCGGCCAGCGCTCGAGCGCCACAACGAGGACGTCTTGCGCCAGTTCTTCCGCCAACCCCACGTCGCGCACCATCCGAGTCAGACTGGCGATGATCCGCGCCGACTCGATGCGCCAGACAGCGTCGATTGCGCGATGGCTATCTGTGGTCATGGAGAGAGTACTCCGCCAGAGCGGTGGGACTCCCGGCGTCAGTCAACCTGCCGCGAGCCACCCTCAGCCGCCGGCGATCGCTCCGA
>JADZDV010000320.1 GCA_020850915.1 Chloroflexota bacterium
CGCATGCCAGGTGGCCGATGCCGCCCGTCGCCGCTGGTCAGAAGTATACCCGGGCAGACCACGAGTACGCCGATGACTGCCGCCCTGCTCTGATTGGCCGCTGGACAGCTCGCTCCAGCCACAAGCCGAGCCGCGGGGTGGCCCCTGAGATCCAGGCGAGCGCATGAGCCCGGCGTTCACAGACTGGTACGCCGCGTGCAACCGCCAACTCCGAGTCTGGATCGCGTGATTGGAGGGTGTGACATGGCTGATGTCAGAAGAGAGCTGGGGGCGCTGGCGCTTGGCGGCGCGATCGGAGCAGGCCTCGTCTATCTGCTGGATTCGCGCCACGGAGCTTCTCGTCGGGCCGTGATCTGGCGCCAGGTGGACCGTTACCGCGGTGCGGCGCGAGCGTTCGGTCCGCGCAGGCGGTGTCCGGACAGGCGCCCGCTGATGGAGGAGCAGGGCGAGGACCTCGTGACTGAGGCCTTGCTCGAGTCGTTCCCAGCGAGCGACGCTCCCTCCTGGACGCCCTGATACCATGGGCGACCGCCCCACGAGCCACCTTCCTGGAGTGGCTCAGACCACGGCTCAGCGCGTGAGGACACATCGGAGGCCGGAGGAAGATCGCGAGGTGGGGCTGGCGCCGTTGTTCGAGCCGCCAGTCGAGCCACTCTGGCGTCTCGACCAGCCCGGCTACGAGCCGGCGCTGGAGCGCGACGTCGAAGCTCGCTTTGCCGTGAGCAACGGGTTCCTTGGCGTGCGCGCGTCGCTGGAGCAGCCCACGACCGCTTCCCGACCGCGTACGTTCATTGCTGGTTTGTTCAATGTGGACCCGGAGGGCTCCGGCCCTCCATTTCTGGCGCCCGGGCCGGACTGGGTCCGTATCGCCCCGCGGATCGACGGTGAGACTCCCTCGCTCTCATCGGAACAGACGCTGAGCTTCAAACGCACGCTCGATCTCAGGCGAGGCCTGTTGCTCTCTGAGTGGACCTGCCGTGGCGCTGCAGGGCCTGGATTCCGACTCCAGACGCTCCGCCTGGTCTCGCTGGCCCATCGCGGCCTCGCCATCCAGCTCGCTCGATTGGACGTCTTCCAAGACACGGCCGTGACACTCGAAGCGTGGCTGGAGCCACCGGAACCGGGCCTGGTGGCGCTGCCGGTGCAGGCCCCCCTCCATCTCTGGCGAACTCGAGACGGTCTCGGGCAGCTCGCGGTAGCCAGTGTGATGGATTGCCGCGTGGGAGGCCGCTCTCTCGCCTCGCAGGCGGACGCGAATGGGCTTCGACGAACGTGGCACGGGCCGGCTGGGCCGCGCCGATCGGCGCTCTTCCAACGCACGGTGGCATTCGCCCGGGGCAGCGCCGGCCACGCGCCGACGGACGCGGCAATCGGGTCGCTGAAGGCCGCTCGACGCGCCGGAGCAAGGGGCCGGCTCGCCGCGCACGTCCACGCCTGGGAGCGGCGCTGGGCCGCGAGCGATGTGGTGGTGGAAGGCGACGAGGCGTCACAGCGCGCGCTGCGCTTCGCGCTCTACCACCTGAATAGCGCGGCGGACCCGGATGACGAGCGGGTCTCCATTGGCGCTCGAGCGTTGACCGGAGACGCCTACCAGGGACACGTCTTCTGGGACACGGAGATCTTCCTGCTGCCGTTCTACAGCCTCACCTGGCCGCGCGCGGCGCGTGCGATGCTGATGTATCGCTACCACACCCTGCCTGCCGCACGGGAGAAAGCTGCCCGCCTGGGCTATCGCGGCGCGCTCTTTGCCTGGGAATCGGCCGCCACCGGGGCAGAGGTCACGCCAACGCAGGCGATCGGTCCGGATGGCCAGGTCATTCCGATCCGCTGTGGCATCGACGAGCAGCACATCAGCGCCGACGTCGCCTACGCTGTCTGGCAATACTGGCAGGCGACCGGGGACGGAGCCTTCTTGCGCCAGGCCGGCGCGGAGATCATCCTGGAGACGGCGCGTTTCTGGGCGAGCCGCGCCACGCTGGAGGACGACGGTCGTTTCCACATCCGCGGCGTCATCGGGCCCGACGAGTACCACGAAGGTGTGGATGACAACGCCTACACGAACGTCATGGCGCAGTGGAACCTGGAGCGGGGACTGGAGGTGGCTCAGCTCCCGCGGAGGCGCTGGCCCAGACGGTGGGCGGAGCTGCGCGCGCAGCTCCAGCTCACGGATGGCGAGCTGTCGCACTGGCGTGCCGTTGCCCAGGGGCTGGCGACCGATCGCGTCGACGGTCCTGAAGTCCTGGAGCAGTTCGCCGGGTTCTCCGGGCTCGAAGCCGTTGACCTGACAGCCTACGTCGACCGCGCCGTGCCGATGGACGTGCTGCTCGGTCGTGAGCGGACGAGCAGGTCCCAGGTGATCAAGCAGGCCGACGTGCTCATGCTGCTGGCGCTGCTCCCGGAGCGGTTCAATCCAGCAGAGGCCATGGCGAGCTTCCGCTACTACGAGCCCCGCTGCGGTCACGGCAGCTCCCTCAGCCCGGCCGTCCACGCGCTGGTGGCAGCCCGACTGGGACTGCTCGATCGCGCGATGGCGTACGTTCACCAGGCGAGCGCCATCGACCTGAGCGACGGCAGGGGGAACGCGGCCCACGGGATCCACATCGGAGCCCAGGGCGGGCTGTGGCAGGCTGCCGTCTTCGGGTTCGCGGGCATGCGGCTCGACTCGGATCGGCTCCGCTTCGATCCGCGGCTGCCGCCCGAGTGGGCGGCACTGCGTTTCAGCGTGCAGTGGCGCCAGCGAGCGCTCGGCATTGAGATCGACAGGGCCTCCGGCACGCTGACTGCCTCACTCCGGCACGGCCGGCCGATGAAGCTGTCAATTGGAGATTGCGACCACGTGCTCTCGGTCCAGCAGCCGGTGGTCCAGCAGCTCGATGAGGGGCGGTTCGACAGGGAGGGATGATGAGCATCCAGTCGAGACAGCACCGACCGAAGGTGCTGGTGGCGCTCGACGGCTCGCCAGCCGGAGCGACCG
>JADZDV010000321.1 GCA_020850915.1 Chloroflexota bacterium
GTGATGTGGTAGTCCACGTCCATGGCGCTGTTGGCCGCGATGCCCATCGTCAGGGTGAACTGGTCTCTCGGGCCGATCGCCTCCTTAGAGACGCGGTGGCCGAGCCAGCGGAGCGGCGCCGCGCCAAGCGGCGAGACCTGGAAGTCGACCGCTTGGTGGACAGCGAGCGACTGCTCGAGCGAGGCGCGCGCGGCGGCGAGATCGGCGTCCTTACGGATATAGAGCGTGCGGTCCTTGCCGTAGCGGTTCTTGGCGATTCGCGTCCCGAAGACCTGGGCTGGCTGGTAGTTGCGCTCGAGCCAGGTGGGGAAGCTGCCGAGGCGCTTGAAGCGGTCCGCCCAGATCAGGATCAGGTGGACGTCGAAGCGGTCGGCGGTGTCGTAGACCATCCGGTCGTTGAGCACCCCGGCGCGCATTCGGCCCTTTGATGGATCCACCAAGTCCGGGGGCACCAGGCGACGCGCAAGGGCGGCGACGTAGGGATAGTCGGTCAGGACGAACTCGTCCGGCTGGGCCAGCAGGGCCAGGCCGCGGCTGGCGTCCTCGTCGAAGCTGTGCAAGTCCGCGTCGTCCTCGACGCTGATATCGGCGTTGGGGTCCGCCTTGCCCGTGCCGGCGGTATAGGCCGTCAGGTGCCAGGCTGCCAGCAGAGCGGCCGCCCCTACGGACGCCAGGCGCAGGGCCAGCCCGCGCTCGCCCTCGAGACGAGCGAGCCGCGTCGCCTCGCCCAGGCCGGCGCCGGCCAGCAGGCAGAGGGGTGGGTACAGGTAGACGAGGTGCTTGGGATGGAGCGGGTAGTAGCGGACGAGCAGCGCCACTGTGCCCAGCTCGAACAGTGTCAGGGCGAGGCCGCTCCTGAAGTCGCGCAGCAGGAGCAGGACGGCGCCCACCAGCGCCACCAGGTAGAGCACCGACTGGGCGCGGACTGGCTCCAATACGACCGTTTTGTAGTTCTGGGCGAAATTCCATTGCCCGCCCTCACTGGCGCCGAGGCGATAGTTGACGATCTGGTCCCAGACCTCAGCCGGCCCGAGCGCCAGCAGAACGAGCAGCGTGAATCCCACGGCGAGACCGGCCGCCAGCAGGACGTCCGAGCGGCGGAGGCCGGGCCGGAAGAGCAGCAGCAGGAGCGGGAGCGCCACTGGCAGCGCCATCGGCTTGACCAGGAACGCCGTCGTGCCGAGGATGGCCATCGCCACGAGCCAGCGTCGGCCGCCGCCATGGCGCCAGCGCAGCGCGCAGCCGATCGCCAGGAGGGCTGGTGCGATGCTCGGCACTTCGGCCAGCGCCAGGCGAGAGCCCTCGAGGTAGACCGGCGAGAGGGTGAGCAGAACGGCGGCGAGCAGACCGCCGACGCGCCCCCCGACCTGCCGCCCGACAAACCAGGCGCCCACGATGCCCACGACGGAGAAGAGACCCACCGCGAGGCGAGCCGCGCCGAGCGTGCCGCCAAACAGGATGTACAGAGGGTAGAGCAGGTCGAGCAGCAGAGGGCCTTGCGCGGCGTAGATGTCGCGGAAGGGTCGGAAGCCGTGCTCCATGAGCAGGAGCTGCTCGGCACGGATGCCCTCGTCAAAGAGGTCTGGGAAGTTGGAGCGATGACCCTCAGGATCCGGCAATCGGGCGAACAGAGCGACCGCGACGACGACCGCCAGCAACGCGAACTCAATGATCGCGGTGGCGGGCAGCTTCAGGGTGCGCTGCGCCGGACGCTTAAGCGCGATCGCGGACACGGACCGTACCGAGGAGGATCTCGTTGGGGGCGGAGCCCGGCGGCGCGCCGGCGGTCACGGGCGGCGAGCTCCTGGCCTTCGAGTCGTACAGGGCCACCGAGAGGCTGTAGTCGCCGGAGGGCGTCCCGTTGCGGAGCTGGAGCTGGTTGGAGCGGACCACCCACCGACCGGCCGGCCAGTCGGCCGTGCCCTCGCCGCCGCCGCCGAGGTTCCGCTCCCTCTGGAGCACCTCGCGCCCGCGAGCGTCGCGCAGGATCGTCAAGACGTGCCAGTCAACCGTCGTCTGAGCAGTGGACTCCCAATAGAGCGTCAGAGCGGCGCTGCCGCCTGGGCGCAGCTCGTCGCGATCGAGGCTGTAGCCGAGCAAGCGCATCTGGCCGGCGATCTCCGCGTTCAGCGGCTTCCGCCGGCTGTCGAAGAGCGCCGCGCGAGCTCGGTGGAAATCGGCGTCCTCGCGGAGATACAGCGCTCGGTCCTTTCCATTCGGCCGCTCGTAGATCTTGACCGCCCGGAAACGCTCGTCCACGTAGTCGGAAAAGGGCTGCAGGTCGCGCAGACCATCGCTGAACAGGAAGAGCAGTCGCACGTCGAAACGTTCGAGCTCGGCGATGGTCGCTCGGGCTGAGAGGGCGCCGCTCCGGATGCGGTAACTGGAGGTGTCCACCAGCGCGGGGGGCACCATGCGGCGTACCCGGTAGGCGATGTAGGGGTCGTCCACGACGATGAAGTCGTCTGGCGTGGTGAGTCGAGCGATCAGCGCCGCTTCGTCGTCGTAAGTCTCAGGCGGAGTCTCCGGCGTGGCCGCCAGGATTAGCCGGTGGGCGCCGGCCACGCGAGGAAAGGTCGCGGCGTACCAGCCGACGAGCAGCAGCGCGGTAAGCGGCCAGACGAGGAGCAGCGACGCGCGGAGCGGGCCAGGCGAGGAGCCGCGGTCAGGGTCAGCCCGCCCCGCGGCGGGGCCGTGGCGGCAGGCTCGCCACCGCTCGAGGCCGCGAACGGCTTCGGCCAGGCCCAGTCCGGCGAGCAGGGCGAGAGGAGGCAGGAGGATCACGACGTGCTTGAACTGGAGCGGCGAGTAGATGGCGAGCAGGCCGGCGCTCAAGGCGAGCCAGATGAACAGGGGCGCGACGACACGGGGACGCCGCGTGGCGGCGACCAGGCCGCCGAACAGGGCCAGCGCGTAGAGGGCCAGGCTCTCATCCACGAGCTCCTGACGAGCGATGGACCAGTTCTCTTTCAGGCTCCAGCCGCTGCCGCGGTGCGCGGCCAGGCGGTACTGGACGACCTGGTCGACGATCGCGTCGAGGCCGTAGACCGCCGCGACTGCGAGCCCCACCAGCGCGGTCACCAGGCCGAACAAGGCCACGTCGCGCCAGGAGAACGGCTTGCGCAGCAGGACGATCAGCCCGGTCGCCACGGCGGCAGGCAGGGCCATCGGCTTGATGCTGAGGGCGATGGCAATGAGGACACCTGAGGCGACCAGGGCCGCGCGGCGGCCGGTGCTGGCGAAGTGCAGCGCCGCGCCGATCGCAAGGGTGGCCGGCACGAGTGACGGCACCTCGAGCAGCGCCAGGCGGGAGTTCTTGAGGTAGAGCGGGCTGAGGGTAAGCAGCGCCGTGGCGAGAGCCGCGGCAAGATTGCCGCCAATCTGGCGCGCGACCCACCAGATGGCCGCGATGCCGACGAGTGAGTAGAGCGCCACGGCGAGCCGGGCGGCGCCGAGGGTGTGGCCGAACAGCACGTACGGCCCGTAGAAGACGTCGAGCGACAGCGGGCCCTGAGCCGCGAAGATGTCGCGGACGGGCCGGAAGCCGGCATCCATGAGCAGGAGCTGCTCGGCCCGAATGCCTTCGTCGAACTTGCCGGTGTAGACGTCGAGGTTCACCAGCCGTGTGACCGCCGCTACCGCGAGCAACGCTCCCAGGACGACCAGCGGCCAAGCCCGCAAGCGCACGCGCGGTCGAGCCGGGGCGAGCGTCCTGGCGGCGGAGGTAGAGGCCATCAAGCAGTAGCGACGAGCATGGAAGGTTCGGGCGAGCATCGCCACCGGCCAGTATACGGTCCGGTGGCTGGTGGCTGAGGACCGTGAGGCAGGCAGACCCGAGACCGAGCTGCTCCGGATAGCTACATTGACATCTGTTATTTTGAGCGAAGCGAAGGGTTGCGCAGCCGGGGACAGCCCTCCCGGAGCCAGCCGGTCTCCGCGCCCGTTCCCGCGCGTACGTACCTGGTCCGACTCCGTCCGCCGGTCTTGTACTGCGCGATCCTTCGCTGGCGCTCAGGCATTGGAGTTTGGACAAATGGGATGAGGGGTGTCGGCGTCAGGCCA
>JADZDV010000322.1 GCA_020850915.1 Chloroflexota bacterium
AGCGGACGGGCGGGCCATCTCATTCTGGGTGCCGCCAGCTCCGTGAGCAGCTATGTCCTTCCTGCCGTGCTGAAGCGCTTCCGCGCGATGAACCCCACCGTCGAGCTGACCGTCCGGACGGGTCACTCGGAACGTGTGCTGGAGCTGGTGCTTGATGGCGACGTGGAGCTCGCCATCACGCGGGAGCTGCACCACCCGGAGATGGAGACGATCCCCCTCTACCGCGAGCTGGTGGCGCTCGCGACCCACCCGGATCATCCCTTCGCCCGCCGTGGCGAGGCCACCCTGAACGAGGTTGGCGCAGCTGGTCTGGTGCTGTTCGACCGCGGCTCCAGCTACTATGACCTCGTCCACGAGATGTTCACCTGCGCGGGCGTGACACCACGCACGGTTATGGAGCTGGACAACTTTGAGGCGGCCAAGAAGATGGTTGAGGAGGGGCTCGGCGTCGCGATCCTCCCTCGCTCGGCGTTTGCGCGCGAGGTCGAGCAGGGTCAGCTCGCCGAGGTGCCAATGACGGACGCCTCACCGGCCTTCCGCACCATCGCGGCCATCCGCCGCGCCGACGTTGGGCCGCCAGGCGGCATCGCCGCGGCGTTCTTGAGCCTGATTCGCGAGCACACGAGCGAGCCGCTGTTCGGGATCGCTCCCGCGTCCACGCTGCGCTCGGCGTGAGTGCGGGCTAAGATTGCAGCTGGAGGTAAGAGCCATGGAGCTGGCACGCCACCTGGCCGCCGCGGCCGGAATCTCTCCGCGTGACGAGGACATGCCCGGTCTCGAGCAAGCGCTGTGCAGCATGCTCGCGGACGTCAGCCGGTTCGACGAGCTGGTGCTGGATGCGCGCGATCCGCTGACGGTTGGCGCCGTCCTCGAGGGAGGCACGGGTGAGTCCTGAGGCGCTCGCATTCGGAACCATCGCCGAGCTCGCGCCCCAGGTGCGCAACGGCGACGTGTCACCCGTTGAGCTGGTGAACGCCGCGCTGGACCAGGCCGACCGACTGGACGAGAGGCTCGGCGTCTTCATCCGTCGACTCGACGGGCAGGCGCGCGACGAGGCGCGACGCGCCGAGGCGGAGGTCCGCGCGGGCAGGTACCGAGGTCCCCTGCACGGGATGCCGGTCACGCTGAAGGATCTTTACGACCTCGAAGGTGTTCCGACGACCAGCGGCTCCACGATCCTCGCCGACGCCGTGGCCGCCGCGGATGCGACCTCTGTCGCGCGGTTGCGAGCCGCGGGCGCGATCGTCCTGGGCAAAGTCAACCTTCACGAGTTCGCCTTTGGGCCCACCGGCATCAATCCACATTACCGGACGACTCGCAATCCGTGGGACGAGGCTCGCGTCCCTGGCGGCTCGAGCGGTGGGTCTGGTGTCGCTGTCGCGGCTGGAATTGGCGTGGCATCCCTGGGAACGGACACTGGCGGCTCAATTCGAATTCCAGCGGCCCTCTGCGGCGTCGTCGGTCTCAAGCCGACCTACGGGCGCGTCAGCCGGGCTGGCGTCTTTCCGCTCTCCTGGGCCTGCGATCACGTCGGCCCCCTGACGCGGTCAGTGATGGACGCGGCGTACGTCCTCGGGGCGATGGCCGGAGCGGACAAGCGCGACCCGTCGGCCAGCTCACGACCCGTCCCGTCTTACACGGATCGCCTGGACGGCGACGCGCGTGGCATCCGCGCGGCCATCCTTCAGGACCAGGTGGCAGCGTCGCACCCGGCAGTCGCCTCGGCGTTCCGGAGCGCGGTCGAGCAGCTCAGCGCGCTAGGCGTCGAGCTCGTCGAAGTGGATACCTCCGCCAGCACGTACGCGCCTGGCATCTGCGGTGCTCTGATCTACTCGGAGGCCGCGGCCATCCATCACACCTGGCTGCGGACTCGGCCGCGGGACTACGGCCACGACGTTCGCTGGCGGCTGGAGCTGGGCGCGATGCTGCCGTCCGTTGCGTTCGTGAAGGCGCAGCAGGCGCGCGCGGCGCTCGTCGAGCGATTCGAGAGCGTCTGGCAATCGGCGGACGTGGTCCTCACACCCACGGTGCCGATAGCAGCGCCGCCGATTGCCGCCCAGCTCGAGAACCGAGTGCGGAGCAGCCTGACGTTGCACACGCGGCTGTCGAACGTGCTCGGCGGACCGTCCTGTTCGGTGCCGTGCGGATTCACGGACGACGGCCTGCCGGTCGGTCTGCTCGTCAGCGGACGTCCCTTTGACGAGGAGCGGGTGCTCAGAGTGGCACACGCGTACGAGCAGGCGACCGACTGGCACCGGCGCAGGCCGCCGGTCGGCTGATCTCGGTGGCTACGGTTTCAGCAGGATTTTGAACGCCTCGCGGCGGTCGAAGATCTTGAAGCCCTCTGGCGCTTCCGCCAGGGGGATCGTGTGCGAGACGAATCGGCGCAGGTCGACACGGCCGTGCTCGATCATCCGGATCAGCCGCGGCATGTAGCGTTGGACGTGGCAGCGTCCCATGCTGAGGTGCAGGCCGCGTCCGAACGCCTGGCCCACCGGGAAGGGGAAGCTGTCTTCCGCGAAAACGCCGATCGACGAGACCCGTCCGTACGGCCGGACCGCGTTGATGGCGCCGAGCAGCGTCGCTTCGGCACCGACCGCCTCGAGCGCCACGTCGACCCCGCGCCCGTCCGTTCGCTCCAGGATCGCCTGTACCGGATCGACCTCGTCCGCGTTGATCGGGATGGAGCCAAGCTTCCTGGCGCGCTCGAGACGCTCCGGGACCCGGTCGACCGCGTAGACGACGGCCGGACCGAAGAACTGCGCGCTCAGTTGCGCAAACAGGCCGACCGGTCCGCAGCCAAAGACCGCCACGGTGTCGCCAGTCTGGATCTTTCCGTTGTCGGCGGCCATATAGCCCGTCGAGAAGATGTCGCCAACGAAGATGACCTGTTCGTCCTCCAGTCCCGCCGGGATCGGCTCGAGGGTCGTCTCCGCGAGGGGCACGCGAATGTACTCCGCCTGGGCGCCCTGTTGGTCCACGCCAAATGTCGCACCGCGCGGGCAGACGGCCGGCTCACCGCGACGGCAGACCTCGCACCGACCGCACGCGGAGCGGAAAGACGCCACAACCCGATCGCCGCGCTTCAGATGCGTGATGCCGGCGCCGATGTCCTCCACGACACCGGCGAACTCATGGCCGACTACCTGAGGCGGTGTGATGCCGCGGCGCGCGAACATCTCGG
>JADZDV010000323.1 GCA_020850915.1 Chloroflexota bacterium
CACCAGCGCGCCGCTTCGAGGATGTCACGTAACACATCGTCCTGGACGGGCTCAGGACGGTAGCGCCGGACCGCGCGCAGGGTACGCATCGACTGGAGAACTTCCAAGGCTGCCTCCCGTTCCCAACTGCTGACGAGCCGCTCCGTGCGCCGCGCGCATCCCGGGATCCTGGACCCGGGGTACACGGCGTTCAGGCTGCATTATAGGAGGGCGGGAAAGGGCGCTCACGTTGAGCGAGCCGTCTCTCAGATCGGTGCGCGCTCCTCTCGACTACCGAGGCCAGCCAGCAGACCGATGCCAGCCCAGATGGCTGCCAGGAGCCAGCCCGGCATCGTGATGTTGTGTGTGGCGATGAAGATTGCCAGCAGGACGCCCAGAATCGCGGCAGCCATCGACTTCGCCAGCCCGGGCCGTTTGAGCTGGACGTTGAGGGCGCGGTTGGCCCACACACCCGTGACGATCCCGAGAACGTAGAGCAGCAGGAACAGCCACACGGCTAGCGACTCTGACCTCCAGTCAGGGCCATGCCAAGCTCAGCGCGCGGAAGGGCGGCCTGCTCGCGCGTCAGGCGCACCGGCGGCTCGGTCTCGCCAAGCGTGAGGGCCTCGCACGGCCCCGACTGGTCGGCCGGCACGCGGAGCTGGAGGGTATGGCCCTCAGGTGCCCGCTGCTGATGCGCGGGCAGAAGATGCAACGGCGTCGGGAGCCGCTCCGTCACCTGGACTTCTCCTTCATGCTCGTCGATCCTCAGGCGGGGCGCACGGCAAGGCATGCTGGCCTTATCGACGCAAGGATGACACATCCAGGACAGCGAAGCGAGTTGCCCCCGATCGCGCTGTGAGCCTCGCCGTGCGGCAGTGGGGCCGAGCTGCTATGGCTCAGCGACGATCGTGAGCAAGAAGACGCTCTGCTCGACCCCCTCGACGTCGTGCGGTACGCCGGGCTCGAGCGCCAGCAGCCGACCGGCCACCACGTCGATCGTTTCGTCCGGCGACTCGACGCGGATGTACCCCTCGAGCGTCTGGATCGACACCCAGCCCTTCGCTCGGTGCTCGCGGATGCGAGCGCCCGCCTTGAGCGCGGTCAGGACGATGCGCAGCCCGGGCTCCTCCACCAGCGTGCGAGCGTCCCGATCGCCACGTTGCCAGCTTGCCTCAGTCCGCAGCGAGTCGGCTTCTTGCGCCAGGTCGAAACTCATCGCCCTCCCGACCAGGCGGCGCGCCGAACGCTGCTGACTTCCCGCGGTCTCGCCGGGAGGTCGAGTTCTCCTTGCTTGCTGATCGTTCATGATGCTCCCTCCGTCCTCCGGTTTACAGCACGGCCCAGATCTTGCCCCAGCCCGATCTCACCCCAACCACGGATCGATTCGGGCCGGCAGGCCCGCGATCATCCCGTGGAGCCGCTCGTGTGTGCCGGGTCCAATCTGCTCCTCCTCGATGCGCTCGAACGCTTCGACCAGGTCCTGGTCCTGGTCGGCGAGCCGCGCGGTTGCCGGGAACAGCTCGGCGGTCTCCAGATCAATGTGGCGGCGCAGGAACGCCGCGTACGCGCGCGCGGCCGTGGCCAGACGAGCGCCGCTGGGCCCGTTGCCAGGCGTATACGCCTCAGCAGCCTCCGCGTAAGCACCCGCGAGCTGATGTCCAGTGGCGTGCTCTGCCTCCAGTCGTAGGACCAGTGCCACGCCGGACGCGGAGTTGAGCCGTGGGAACAGCTCGGCCTCTTCCTTGCCATGATGGCACTGATCCACGAAAACGGCGAAGAACTCTTGAATGTCGGCGAACACGTCGGCTGGCACCGGGGCACCCTCTTCGGCCGCGCTCACCGCTCGTTCGAGCTGATCCAGCACAGCGATCACGCCGTTGTGCTCGTCCCGCAATGTGTCGACGGTCTGCATGTCGTTCACCTCTCGTCCAGTCGATTCTTACTAGCAGTATCGAGCGACCCGTCAGGGCGAAACCTTGACCTGCATCAAGAGTGCCTGTGCATTCATCGATCCACGGCAACGGCGCAGCCAGGCGTGGGTTTCAGCGGCCGCTCGCTCGTCAAGAGTGCCTGTGCATTCATTGGTCCACGGCGACGCATGCGCCTCCCGGCTATCCTGCCGCTCGACCACGGACCCAGGGCCGGCCGGTCACCGGGCTACAATCGTGACATCGGACCGGCGAGGCGTCCGCCCGCTGGCGCCGAGCGGCTGGACTGGGAGTCGAGCATGATGCGCACAATGCTGGGCGTACTGGGCGTGGTGTTGCTGATCATCAGCGCCGCGTTTGTTGTCGAGGCCTCGAGCGAGCTGGTCCAGGGCAGCTCGAAATCGACCGTCGGTACGCTGCTGGCGGTCATCGTGATCTTCCTCGGAACGGGCTGGGGAGGCTTCCGTCTGGCGAGGCCGCTCTTCAAGCGACACCCTGGCGACCCGGCGCAGCGGAAGCGCACGCCCGAGCAGCTCGTGCTGCAGCTTGCCGAAACGCGGCAGGGACGCGTGACCCTGCCGGAGGTGGCAGCGCACTGCGCGCTGAGCGTCACCGAGAGCAAGAAGCTGCTCGAAAGGCTGGCCACCGAGGGGGCGGCAGAGCTGCTGGTGAGCGAGCACGGCGTGATCGTCTACGAGTTCCCCGGCTTCGTGCCGGGGGAAAAGGCCTCCGCGCAACAGTTCTGATCGCACGCCGCGCGCGCGGTCCGGCTGAGCTCTCGGGTGGCCGAGCCACCGCGACCTGGAGCGTGTCATGCGCCCGAAGACGATGCCCAATCGCTTGCCCAACGTTCTCGCAGCCGTCCGGACAGTCCTTGACGGCGTCTCCCGACGCACCCGGTCGCCGATCACAAGCGTAGCCACAGGCCCGAGCGGCCCGTGGCTACGTCAACTGCCGGCGGCGACTCCAGTCGGTCGGGTTAAGGGATTGGCTTCAAGTCCGCGACGAACTCCGGATGCTCCTTGAGCACCTGGTCGATGAACGTCGAGTTGATGGCTTCGCTCGACGGGATGTTGCCCTTCAGCTTCTTCTGGTCCAACAGGTCCTTGACCGCGTCGTCGTAGTTCTGCAGCGAATACTTGCTGATTCGCGGATCGTACGGCATGTTGCGGATCGCCTTCTTCGCAACGTTCACGTCCAGACCCTCGATCCAGCGAGTGCTGATCTCCCCGGCCTCATCCAGGTGCTGTCGGGTGTACCACTGGGACTCCGCGACGCCGGTGACGAACCGCTTCACCAGGTCTGGCTTCTCCTTGATGGTCTTCTCATCCGTGGAGAACATGATGAAGTAGCCGATCAACCCGCCGTCCTGCTTCACCGTGACGACGTTCGGCACCTGCTCGAGGATCTGGGTCGCGTACGGCTCCCAGACGATGACCGCGTCGACATTCCCGGATGCGATCGCGGACTGCCAGTTGCCAGGCGACACGTTCAGGAACTCGAGCTGGTTACGGTTGATCTTGAGCTGGTTCAACAGCACCCCGAGGTATTGATCGCCCGTCCCACCGACAATCGAGCCGAGCTTCTTGCCGACGATCGATTCCGGCTTGTTGGCCTGAAGACCGCGGTCCGTCCGGCCAATGATGGAGACGATACCGTCGAAACGGGGATTGGTCGCATCGTGCATGTAGCCGACGACACCGACGACCGGCATGCCGGCATCACGTGAGACGGGTGTATTGGAGACGGCAGCGCCGATGAACTGCGCCTCGCCAGCCTGGAGGGAACGGCTCATCTCCTGGCCCGTGCCGAGCACCTTGAGCTTCAGGTCGATGCCGTACTTGAGAAAGATGCCCTTCTCCACGCCGACGAAGGCCGGCACGTGGTTGAAGTTGTTGCCGACCGCGGCGGTGATGACGTCGACGGGCCCGCCTGGCTTCGCCGCGGCACCTGGCGCGGGGCTGGCCGCCGCGGCGGGACTGGCCGCCGGCGCGGCCGCGGCCGGGCTCGCGGCTGGACTGGCAGCGGCCGGAGCAGCGGCCGGAGCGGCGGCGGGCGCCGCGGGCGGCTGAGCCGCTGGCTTCGCCGGCGCGGTCGTCGGAGCGGCGGCGGGCTTGGTGGGCGCGGGCGCGGCGCCACCGCCGCCGCAGGCGGCTAGCAGCAGGGCCACCCCAAGCAGTCCGGCGAGACGCCCTGACACTCGCCTCCATACGCTCATCATGGTCATGTCCTCCTCTGGTCCTCCCGGTCGAACTGACACGTTCGATGCGCCGCGGTCGCAACCCATGGCGACGACGCACCGAGCGTATACGGGGGGCAGGATACTTGCTGATCAATGAAGAGTCAAGAAATGTGAAGAGTGAGCCGCGCGGAAGAGCGGACGCACAGGCCCCACCGCGCGGGCGGAGCCTGCAAACCGTTCGGCTGGCGTGTCAGACGGGCTGGCTCAGGACATCCACCAGCGCCGCGACGACGTCCGCCGTCTTCGCCTTGCCGCCGAGGTCGCC
>JADZDV010000324.1 GCA_020850915.1 Chloroflexota bacterium
CAGCCGCCGACCAGCATCTGTCGATGCTCATCCCAGGGCTGGATCGCTGCCTGCATGCCTCCGACCAGGTCGCGGGCGTCGCGCAGCAGGTCGCGCAGCAGCTCGTCAACCTGCTCCGCGGCACGCCAGCGCCGCATGGTGCGTACAAGCACCTCGTGCCGAGCGCGGCTCCGCGTCGCCTGGCTCAGCAGCCGGGCGTTGCTAATCGCCAGGGCGCACATCGAGGCGAGCGCCTCTGCGAGCGGGCAGTCCCGCTCCGTGTAGCGCCGACCGGAGGTGGACGCCACCAGCGAGATCGCGCCCAGCACGTGGCTATCCGCCAGGAGAGGCACCGTCAAGCGAGAGTGGAATCGCAGCGCGACCAGCATCTCGCGGTGCTCGGCATCTCGAGCGCGCGCGTCGATCCAGGAGGGCGACCCTTCTGCCACGATATCCGGCTTGCCGGTGCGTAAGACCCGGCTGAGGGGGTGCTCGGCGTCCTTGGTGGGCGGGTAGCGACGGCCGATGTCCCGGATCATCGCCTCGGCTTCGGGGTTCCGGTGGGTCAGCGCCGCCCGACGGAGCGTACCGCGGGCATCCAGCACGTCGATGGCGCACCAGTCGGCGAGGGCCGGAACAAGCAGCCGCGAGACCGCGCGAAGCCGCGCCTCTTCGTCCAATCCAAGCGCCAGGACGCGGCCAGCCTCGGCCAGCACTTGGTGCGCCGTGCCGCCGCCCGCGGCGGACGGGGGTGACTCATCGCTCATTCTCGGGTCCGCCCTCCCCCGGACGCGTGAGCTAGACCTCGCGGTCTGGCTGCTCCCACCGAGCGCGCCGCGGCTCGTGTGACGATGCCGAGATTCCCGCTTGCCGGACCTTCGCGGTCGGCGGCCGGCTTCATCTGGCGAGCCCGCGCTGACCACATGGTACTCGCTTCAGCGGCGCTTGTGATGGAGGCTGATGCCGCCGTGGGACGCCGGTGGCCTCGCGCACGCCGCTCGCTGCCGCCTTCGGCATGCGCTCTGCATACGGTGACGGCGGAGACGCGCGTCAAGGTCATCGCCGAGCGAGACGGCGCGTAGGGGAGGCATGCTGTGGCTGTCAGTCTGATCGATCTCGTTCGCACGGGCATGGGGGCCTACGACGCGACGGGCCATGAGATCGGACAGGTCGTCGACGTCTTTGCGGAGTCGCATGTTGCGCGACCCCAGGGCGAGGAGCCGCGGCTGACCGCCGAGCGCTGCTTCGAGGTCCGGCTCAACGAGGCCTTTGGCATGGGCCGTCGCGTGCACGTCCACGCAGAGGACGTGCAGTCCGTGAGCCAGCACTGTGTGTTCCTGATCAGAACGGTACGCGATCTCGAAGGCGAGCGGCACCTCTAGCCCCAACGCCGCTCAACTACAGCATAGGACGTTCAGCGAGTGGCCGGATTCCCCTGGATGGGGGAGTCCGGCCACGCCATTGCACGGCTTCTCGCTGATCCAGGCGCCCCGCGCCTGGCTGATGGACCACCTCTGGACACGCCGCGGCTGGCGCCTCCGGAGCCGGTGCTTGACGCGGTGGTCGCGGCGACCGGGGCGGGCGAGCAGTGCCGCCGCCAGCTGCCTGCCCGCCGAGTTGGAGCCCTGGCGATCGCCAGGGGGCTGTGGGCTCGGAACGGCCCCCGGGAGGTTCGTCCAGCCCGGTGGTAGGCCTGCACGAGCGGGACCCGGTCCCCGGGCGGGACTGGCACCTGCTGACACGCCGGCGAGAGCGCGCACCCTCGGGGCTGTAGCCTCCCACGGGCTAGGAGTTGTTTGGCATGGTCCCCAGCGTGAGCGGCACGTTGAGCTGCTGAGCTCCTCGCTGAATTGTGAGCGTGACCCTGTCGCCCGGCTTGTGCGCGGTGATGGCCTGGGCCAGTGCAGACTCACTCCTGAGCGGCTGGCCGTCGATCTCGGTAATGACGTCGCGCTGCTGGAGGCGGGCCTGCGCGGCTGGTGACCCCTGGACCACCTGGCCGATGACCGCTCCGTTCTTCGCCTGGGTGCCGAGCTGCACGGCGAGGGGGGGCGTCAGCGGCACGTACGCGATGCCAATGTACGGGTGGTCGATATGGCCCTGCGCAACCAGTGTGTCGGCGATCGGTCTGGCCGTTGAGATGGCGATCGCGAAACCGATGCCCTGTGCGCTCACACCCGGCTCTGCCTGGCCAGCTACCAGGGTGTTGATGCCGATCACCTGGCCGTTCAGGTCCACCAGCGGACCGCCCGAGTTGCCAGGATTGATCGGCGCGTCTGTCTGGATGACGTCGAAGAGGAACGGACCGGCCTGCGATGGCTGGGCGGCCGGGCCGCGTCCGCCAAGCGGGCCACCGCCAGGGCTCGACGAGCCGGGCTCCTGGACCGTCCGGCCCAGCGCGCTCACCACGCCCTGGGTCACCGTCGGGCCGCCCGGCAGCGCCAGCGCGTTCCCGATCGCGACGACCCAGTCGCCAACCTGGAGCTGGCGAGAATCGCCGATCTCAGCCACCGGCAGGTTGCTGCCCTGGATCTGTACGACCGCCAGATCTGTCTGGGGGTCAGCCCCGATAAGCGTGGCGGGGAATGAGCGCCCGTCCGGCAGCGAGACCTGGAGTCCCTGCGCGCCTTCGACGACGTGGTTGTTGGTCAGAATGTGGCCACTCTGATCGTAGATAACACCGGACCCCACTCCCGCGGGCACGGTCAGCGATTGAGTGGACTGCTGAAGCTGGATCTGCTGCTGATTGGTGATCTGGACCACCGCCGGCTTCACCCGCTGGGCGATGTCGCGAACGGCAGTCAAGAGCCCCCCCTGCGCCGACTGGACGGAGACGCCGCTGGGCGTCCCGACGGACCGGCCAGCACTCGTTTGGCCCGGAGCAACGGCCGGGTCGCCTGCAACTGGCGAGCTCGCCGCGGCTGCCGCCACCGTCCTCGTCGAGGTAGAGGCGGTCGTGCTGGTGGTCGTCGTGATGTTCGGAGCGCTGTTGCTGCTGGATGGAGCCGCTCCGACCGGGTTCGAGGCTGGTGTTGCCGGGCCGCCAGGGGGCGAGCTGCTCGCGGTCTGGTTGTTGTTCCCCGGGCTGCAGGCCATGGCGAGCGCGAGTGCAGTCGCCAGGACGCTCAACAGCACGCGTGGATGGTGTGACGGGTCAGTGGGCATGGAAACCTCCCGATGTCAGAGGCGCCGCCGGCGCGGCGCGCAGTGTCGCTCAGCCTGACGACGGTGTCGGCTGATTCTGCTGCGCCTCTTGCAGAGCGCGGACCAACTGCTGGTCCGTGCTCGCCTGGAGCTGGGCGGGTGTCAACTGGGCCACGGCGCGCGGAGTGAGCGATACCGCGCTCGTCGGCAAGGTGACGGTCACGTCCGGCTTGATGCCGTGATGCCAGATCTGACTCCCGTTCGGTGTGAGCCACTCCTCCGTGCCGAGAAGAATGGCAGAGCCGTCGCTGAGCTGGTAGCTCGACAGCACGGTGCCCGTTCCGAACGTTGTCGTTCCGACCAGTTGGCCACGGCCGTGATCCTGGATCGCGCCGGCGACGATCTCGGCCGAGCTGGCCGACCCCTCGTTGACCAGCACGACCAGTGGCAGGTCCGTCGCAATCCCTCCCCCGCGCACCGGGAACGTCGTCCGGTTGCCGTTTGAGTCCTGCTCGATCAAGACCAGTCCGTCTTTCAGGAACTGGCTCGCCACGCCGATCGCCTCGTCGCGAATGCCGCCCGGGTCGTTGCGCAGGTCGAGAATCAGGGCGGTCGCGCCGCCGGACCGCGCGGCTTGCAGCGCGGCGATGAGCTGGTCGGTGCAGTGCTCCGAGAACTGGCTGATGGCTACGTCCGCCACGCTCGTGCCCGGCAACCAAGCCCAGCTCACGGCCGGCACGGTCAGTCGCTGGCGGATAATCGTGATGTCCTGGAGGTTGCTCTCGTCGCGGTGGATGACCGTCAGGGTGACCGGTGTGCCCGCCGGCCCGCGCACGAGCTGGACGACCCGCTCCAGCGACGCCCCGGCCACGTCGGTGCCGTTCACGCGCACGATCGTATCGCCCGCGCGCAGTCCGGCCTGCTCGGCTGGCGAATCGGGGAGGGGTGCCAGAATGGTGGGCTGGAGATCCCGGATCACCAGTTCGGCGCCGATGCCCTCGAGCTGGCCTGAGAGCGCCTCCTGCTCGGCCTTCAGCTCGTCCGGGGTCATGAAGCGCGTGTGGCCGATGTCGCCGAGCGAGTCGAGCATGCCTCCGATAGCGCCGTATGTCATCTTCCTCGGGTCAAGCGCAGCCTTGTCGACGTAATCTTGCTGGACGTGGTCCCACGCCTCCCAGAAGATGCCAAACGTACTCGTCAGGGCGTCCGGTTGACGCGCAATGCTGCCCGGCAGCGCTCCCTGGCGCTCCGCGATGGCGCCGAGCAGAAAGGCAACGAGCACCAGCACAAGCGACGCGGCGGATCGGGCAATGTCGAACAGGGCGTTCCAGCGGTGTGGTGAGCCGGTCGGGGCTGGCATCAGCGCTGGCCGCCGGAGGCCGCGAGCACACCTGGGTCCCTGCCGTCGCTCCGATTGCCGGGCAGGGCAGACTGCGAGCGCCGAGCCGAGCGGCGGCGCGGCGTCCGTGCTGAGTGCTGGAGTGGCTTCGAGCGGTCCGCTAGCGTTCGTCCGCCCGGCAGGCCATGACGGCCAGGGTCTCGACCTCGGTGAGAAGGCGGCAGCAGGATACCGGCAGGGATTGGGACCGCCGGGAAAGGTCGAGCCGCGCGAGTGGGTTGCGCTCCACCAGACAGCACCGCTCGAAGAGCGGCACGATGCCCCCCGTCAGCCCGTCCTCGTGATACCGCATACCGACACCTCTTGTTCGTCCGCCGCGCCACGAGGAAGCCGCTCGCAATAAGCGTACCGGGGCAGCGTACGCTTGCACGTGGTGGGTAGTTGACGGCGAACGCCGGGAACGGTACCCTCGCGCTTGGCCCGGAGCGCGTAGCGTAGTACGCCGCGTTTGTGGTTCGGCCGCTCCCTGGCGGCTGACGCCAGCGGGTCTGCGAAACAGCTCGAGCGACAGAAGGAGCAGCCATGTCAGACGAGCGTCGACCGGTAGAAGAGCACCCCCAAAAAGTGCGCGTCAGCAGCTTCGCCTCGGAGCAGTCCCTCCGTTCCGAGGAGGGGTGGGTCAACATGGACGTCAAGTTTCTCGTTAGTCGCGCCTCGGTTGGCGCGGAGAGCACGGTCTTTGGCCTGACGGTGTTCCCGCCCGGGGCGCGGCACGAGATTCACCGTCATCCTCATGCTGAGGAGACGGAGTACATCGTCGAGGGCAGCGGCGTGGCGAGAGTTGGCGACGACGACGTCCTGATGGGGCCGGGGGACATCGTGCTGGTCAAGCGAAACGAGTACCACGGCTTCGTCAACACCTCGGCCACAGAGCGAGCGGTGATGGTGTGGTGTTACGCGGGCGCCGCGAGCCTGGACGAGGCGGGCTACGTCACCTATGACGAGGACCAGCGCGCAGCATCGTCGCGCTGAGCGCACGGACCTGCCGTGCGAGCGCCCGGTCTCGCGTCGGCCATCCGCGGATCTTTGTCGCGCAGGCGGTTACGCGTTGACGACCTCTCGAGTCGGGGGTGTCACACTGCCCCGCGATTCGGCCGGCTCGAGATAGAGCGATCCGCCACAGCGGCCGCACCGCGGCATGCCGGCCTGGCGCGACAAACAACGTGGGGGGATCAGGGCCGGCCAGAACCGGCCGGCCCTGATCTCTCCGGCTTCGGCACTGCACATCAGGCAGCGGACGGTGAAATCCTGTTCTCGCGCGCGCACGTCGATCATCTCCTGCCCACCACATCCTCGATCGATCGATCGATCGGTCGGTCGGTCGGTCGGTCGGTCCGCGTTCCGAACGGTGTCTAGCGTACAGACCGAAGGTTGCGCTGGTGGTTGCGCACAGTTACGGAAGAGTTGGCGTTTCCGTCGCCTCGCCCTTCGGGCGAACCGTTCCGGCTGATCCGCGAGGCTGCTGTCCTCGGGCCGCGGCCTGACGCACGTCTGGCACGTGAGGTTGCTCGCTCCCCCGCGTCCGGCGCGCAGCACCGTCGGAGGCCGGGCGGGCAGGCGGCATGCCGGCCGCGGCGCGCTCTCCGCCGATAACGCGCGGAACGTGTCCGGCAACACCGCGCGACCGGTACACTTTGTCGTACGCCAACGTCGGCAGACGTCGGACTGACACGACAAAGGATCAGAGCACCGACATGAGGGAAGAAGCGCGCCAGGAGACGGCAGCCACGGACCCATTGCGGCTGACGGAGGCCGCGGCGCTGGTCGCCTGGCAGGAGCGGGTGCGACGCAACCAGGAGCAAGTGGCCCGGGTGCGCGAGGTTGAAGACGCGCCAGATCGTTACAACGCCATCGCCTCCGCGTTCCGGGCCGACCCCCGCCGCGAGGACGATGCGACGCTCAACGTCCTGCGCTCGCTGGCGCGGCTGGACGAGACCTGGCTGGACATCGGCGCCGGCGGTGGGCGGTACGCCCTGCCGCTGGCGCTCTGCACTCGGAGCGTCATCGCCGTCGATCCCTCGCCGGCTATGCTGTCCGTGCTCCGCGAGGCGGCCGAGCGTCACGGCGTTGGCCATCTGGAGATCCGGCAGGAGCGCTGGCCCGCGGCCGTGAGCGCCGACGTTGCCCTGATCGCCCACCTCGCCTACGACGTGGCGGAGATCGGTCCGTTCCTGGACGCAATGGACTCCGCCGCGCATCGCCTCTGCGTGGCTGTCCTGTTCTACCGGCAGCCAACCTGGGCCCTGGACCGGCTGTGGCCCGAGGTCCACGGTGAGAGACGGGCGACACTACCAGCCCTGCCGGAATTCCTGACCCTGCAGCTCGCGCGCCAGCGGCCGTTCGAGGTCCGGCTCGTCGATCAGCGGCCGCCGACCTTCGAGAGCGTACAGCAGGCGCTCACCTTTGCGCGCTTGCAGACCTGGGTCCAGCCCGGAGGGGCGAAAGACCGCCGCCTGCAAGACCTTGTCTCCCGTTCGGTGACCGAGCGAGACGGGCGGTACGCCTTCCACTGGGACCCACTGCCCCTCGGCATCGTCACCTGGGGGCCAGAGCCGCGAGCTTGAGGCGCCGCTGTGAAGGGCCGGACTCTCGCCTGGTGTGCCGCCACGCTGCTGGCCCTCGCGGCCATCGGGCTCCAGCAACAGCTCTGGCGGGCACCAGATGCCCTGACGCCCCTCTGGTGGCTGCTCGGAACGGGTGTTGCCTTCTCCCTTGTCGTCAGGTACGGACTCCGACCTGCGCCGGTCCGGCCCGGCGACATCCCTTCCGAGCCGATGGACGGGCCGCCGTCGCGCTGGACCCACCAGGGCTGGCTCCTGCTCGCGCTGACGCTGGTCGCCGAGGCCGCTGCCCTCGCGCTCTTTCGTGGTGAGCCGCGGTTCGGGACGCTCGCCTGGTATCTCCATCTCGTCGCCTGCGTCCTTTTCCTGGCTGGCGTCTGGCTGGCGACCCGTACCCGCCTGGCGCGACTGGCCGGTAGCTGGAGCCGGCTCGACACCCTGGTCGTCACAGTCCTGACGCTACCGGCGCTCGTCGTCCGGGTGTGGCAGCTCGGCGCCGTGCCACCGGGACTGTGGTTTGACGAGGCGCAGTTTGGGCTGTACGGGCTGCGCGTGCTCCAGGATCCCACGTTTCGCCCGGTGTACCTGTCCGAGAACGCGCCGTCGCCCGCCTCCTACTGGTACTTGATGGCGCCGTTCCTTCAGGTGTTCGGCCGTGACCCACTGGCCGTCCGCTTGCCGGCCGCCATCGGCGGAGCGTTCGGCGTTGGCGCGCTCTACGTCATGGCCCGCGCGCTGTTCGACCGCCGGACGGCCCTGCTGGCCGCGGTCCTGACGGTTGGGCTTGGCTGGCATCTGAATTTCAGCCGCGTGGCGTTCCACGCCATCTGGTCGGTGGCGCTGGATGCGCTGGCGACCGGCCTGTTCGTGGTGGCGCTGCGGCGGCGGAGCGCCTCCGCGTTCGCCGCCGCGGGCCTGGCGCTCGGTGCGGGCGTCCACTTCTACTACTCGAGCCGCGTCCTGCCGCTTGTGCTGGGCATCGTGCTGCTGCACCGGCTGCTCGTCGGTCGAGCGACTTTCTTGCGCCAGTATCTGCCCGGCCTGGTCGTCTTCGGGCTCGGGACCCTGCTGGCCGCGGGGCCGCTGATCCAGTTCGCCGTGCTGAAGCCTGACCAGTTCTTCGCGCGCGCGGACACCGTCTCGATCTTCAACGAGGTGCAGCAGGCTGGCAGTTGGAAGCCGCTCCAGGAGAGCCTGCGCGCTCACGCCCTCATGTTCAACGTCGCGGGCGACCCGAACGGCCGGCACAACTGGAGCGGTCGGCCGATGCTGGACGCCGTGGTCGGCGGGCTGGCGGTCCTGGGACTGGCGTTGACTCTGCTGCGCTGGCGACGCTGGGAGTATCTGCTGCTCCTCGCGTGGGTGCCGGTCATGATGGCCGGGGGCGTCTTTTCGCTGAGCTGGGAGGCGCCCCAGTCGCTGAGAACGATTGACATGGTCACGGCCGCCGCGATCTTCGCCGTGCTCCCGCTGGCCGAGCTGTGGCGAAACGCTACGTTCCTGCCAACGTTCTCTATCGCATTCGCCACGCGATCGACGGCGGTGCAAGGAAAGGGGTCGGACGCACCCTTTCCGCTTGGCGTACCGCTGCGCGTTGGTGGCCCGGGGCTGGTGGGCCTGGCGTGCCTCGGCCTGGTCTGCGTTGCAAGCTGGGGCGACGTCGTCCGCTACTTCACCCGACAGGAGCGCGACTACCGCACCTGGATGGAGTTCACGACCCCGGAGACGGAGACCGGGCGTGAGATCAACGGCGTGCCGAAGGATTGGCGGATCTATCTCGACCCGGTCTTCGTAGGGCACCCGACCGTCACCTTCATGGTGAAGGATCCCCGCGACTACGTCGCGTTCGAGCCCTCGGTCCACCTGCCAGTCGTGGATCGGGCGGCAGCGATCTTCTTGTCAGATCGTGAGCCTTCCGTGGCGGCTCGCGTCCGCGAGCTGTACCCTGGCGCCCGCTACGCCGAGCTTCGCCCGCCCAACAGCGACCATGTCGCTCTCTACAGCTTCTTCCTCACCCCGGAGGACATTCAGGCGAGCCAGGGCGTCGTCGCGCGGTATCGCCAGGGAGATCGGATCGTCGATCGAGTTGAGGGCCGCTTCGACCTGGCCTGGCCAGCGTCTGCGCCTCTCGAGCCACCATTCGACGCCATCCTGAGCGCCACCCTCACGGCGCCCACCACCGGCAGCTATCGGCTGCGGCTGAGCGGCCCGGCCGAGTCTCGAGCGATCGTGGATGGGCGGCCGGTGGCCGTCGGCGGTGGCGAGGGTGCGCTGGAGCTTGCGCGAGGCAGTCACGCGCTCCGACTCGAAGCGACGGCCGCGGGCGGCGAGCCACTCCGCCTCGAATGGGCGCCGCCCGGCGCGGTGTTCCAGCCGATTCCCGCGACCGCGCTGCACATCGATCCTGTCCGACCAACAGGCTTGCTCGCGCGCTTCTACCGCGGCCGCGAGCCGAGCGGCCAGCCCGCCCTCCAGCAGATCGACCCGACCGTCGACCTCCGGGTGCACCTCCTTCCGCTGCCCCGGCCGTACACCATCGAGTGGAGCGGCGCAGTACTCGCGGCGAAGGAGGGAGTCTATCGATTCGGCACGTCCAGCATCGATTCCAGCGCCGTCTGGGTGGACGGCCAGCAGGTGGTGGCGAACAATCGGCCAGACGCCTACACGGACGGCGCCGTTCGCCTCAGTCCTGGCTGGCACGACCTGACGGTCCGGTTCCTGGACGCCACCAGCTTCACCCACATCGAGCTGTACTGGGAGCCGCCCGGGGAGCCTCGCGCGGTCGTTCCCAGCCGGGCCCTGCGACCCTGGCCCGCCGAGCGGGTCGGGGCGGCGGAGGGCGAGCAGATTCCCGTGCCGTCCGCGCGCGACCGATCGGGGGTGCCCGCCGCGGAGGCCGCGGGCGTCGCGGCTGCCACGCCGGCGCCGCTGCCAGTCGCGGCCTCAGGCCCGAGCGTGCCCGCTGTGCCGATCGCCGCTCCGAAAGTGGAAGAGCTGCCCCTGAGCGGCGGCAGTCTCCGCCAACCGCGCGGCGCGGCAGTGGCGGCTGACGGGACGGTGTTTGTGGCGGACAGCGGCAGACAGGCGGTGATCGCGCTGCCGCCCGGTGGGGGGATGGCGAAGGCGCTGGCCGAGGGGCAGCTCCAGGAGCCAACGGCGGTCGGCGTCCTGCCGGATGGCACGCTTGCCGTCGCGGACGCCGGCCTCGGCGCGGTCCAGCGGATCGGTGTGGACGGCTCCGTGCTCGAGCGGCTCGTCGCCCAGGGCTCGCTGTACGCGCCGCGCGGACTGAGCGTCACGCCGGACGGTCGCCTGCTGGTGGCGGACACCGGCAACAACCGGGTGGTCGTCGTCAGTCCGGGCGGCGGCTCGCGGTCAATCGGCAACCTGGACCAGCCGACAGACGCGGTGCTGCTAGCCGATGGCTCCATCGCCGTCGCGGAGACCGGCGCGAGCAAGATCAGCGTGGTCCGGATTGACGGTCAGCGGGTGGCGTCGTGGCCGATGCCCGGCGCGAAC
>JADZDV010000325.1 GCA_020850915.1 Chloroflexota bacterium
GACTTCCAGATGACGCAACCGTGGAAGACGCGATGGGGGGCCCTGTACCTGCTGAACGAACTGGAGCGCGGTTTTCACAAGCAGAAGCCGGCAAGATCCTCACGCATCACGAAGCTCGGCAACGTATGCGCGAATAGTTTCGGCCGTAGCGGGTGACAGCGATGAGCACTCTTGCTTGAATGATAGACAGAATTGTCCCTATAATCACCCATCATCCTTCGCTTCGCTCAGGATGACAGGCTGATCGGTGAAGTGATCGCATACTACCGATCCAGCCTGACGGAGCAGTGTTCTTCAGGCTGACAGGTTGATCGGTGACGTGGTCGCTTAATATCAATCCCGTCTGACGCTGCTGTATGCTCCGAGGCTGCCTACCATCGCGTCCTCGCTCCCAAGCGCGAGATGAGACTCTCGGGCTGACAGGCTGGCAATTCGCGGCACGGCCACCAGCGCCTGGCACAAGGTACGCTATTGTAGGGTGGTCCTCCGAGACAGAGAGGCTGGCGCCTCCCGTGCGCGGACGTCGGTCCGGGCTTACGACGCTGGGCCCAGGACGGCGTACCAGTCGTCCTGGTAGAGGGGGCGCAGGCCGATGGCGGCGAGGTCCGCGGCGGTGGCGATGTAGGCGACGATGCGCTCGAGGTAGAAGTCGGCCCGGGCTTCGAAGCGCACGTCGTTCAGGCCGGCTTTCAGCGCCACCTGCCGCGTCACGTCCACCCAGGACTCGCGGGCGAGCTCGCCCTCGGCAAGCTCGTAGCTCGTGCCGTTGACGGTGATGACGCCCGCGACGCGACCGGAGCCCGTCTGACGGCGGAGGCGCATCGAGAGGGTCGCCGTCTGATCGCGCGGGCTGTAGATCTGGGAGGCGATGTCGTCTTCCTTGCCGAGGTTCAGGTACTCGAAGTGGTTCGTCTCGACCACGGTCGGGCCGCCTTTGGTTCGGATCGCCCGCGGCGGGAGATCGACCAGGGCATAGTGGTCGTCCTGCCTCTTGACGACCAGGTATGACGCCTGGTAGCGGAGCATCGCCTGGGCCATCTGAGCTGGGTCGCCGCCGTAGGCGATGCCCAGGTCTGTGCGCCGGTCCAGCTCCGATCGGCCGGTCATCCGCTCCACGTTGAAGGCGAGCTTGATGGCGGCCGTGGGATAGAGGTAGAGCAGCTTGTCGCCGGCGTAATACCAGACCATCGTCGCTTCGGGAATGGGCGAGATGACCGTCTTCGGACCCTCGGCGCGGGCTCGGTCGGCCAGCCAGGCGCCGAACGCGAAGTTGCCGTCCAGATCCCAGTCGCGGTCGGCGAAGGATGGCGTGTTCCAGAACTCCGCGACACGCTGCCAGGTGCCCCAGCTGGCCGGCACGGCGGCCAGAACGCCGATGGCAAGCCAGGCGCCGGCGGCGAGCGGACGCGCCAGGACGAGCCGCCGCATGAGGCCGTGCGCCAGACCGTAGGCGGCCATGATCATGAGCGGCTGCGAGGCGAACTGCCACAGCCGGCGCGGGAAGAAGGTGTCGCCGCCGGGGAAATCGGTCGGGCGGGCGATCGCCATGATCGTCGGCGCGGCCCACCACACCAGGAGCAGCAGCGAGCCGAGATCGCGCTGACGCAGCAGCCGCCGAGCAGTCATGACGATGCCCAGAATGCCGAGCGGCAGGAAAAGGCCGAACTCCAGCGGTACCTCCTGGAGCGGCAGCTTGATCGGCACGCGCGAGGCGGGCATGTGGACGCCGAAGTCGCGGCTCTGAATGATCGATACGAGCATCCAGACCCACCAGAACGACGAGACGGCCAGGGCGATCGCGGACACGACCATGCCGAGGCGCACCATGCGGGCGAAGAGATCGCGCCGCGGGACGAGCAGGAGCAGCAGGTACAGCCCGAGGACCGGCGCGGCGAAGAAGGCGGTCTGGGTGTGGGCGAGGATCATGACGCCGAGAGCGAGGCCGGCCAGTGGAGCGCCAGGGCGCCAGTTGTGGACCAGGCCGCGGTAGAAACAGGCGAACCCGAGCGGCAGGAGCAGGAAGGCGATGTCGCGGGGGAAGAGCGGAAAGAAGTTGTGCTGTCCGACGAACAGCGAGTCGACCCAGACGCGGTCCGGCGCGATGCGCCAGCCACCGCCGAACGTCGAGCAGAACGCGCCGACCAGCGCGACTACGCGGTCGAAGCCGAGCGTGCGGGCCAGGAAGTACGCCGCCAGCGGCGTGAGGGGCGAGGCTGCGATGGAGAGCAGGCGCACCCCTTCGAGGGGGTCGATGTGCAGCAGGGCGGCCAGGCCGGCTGCCAGGTAGTGGAGCAACGGGGAGTAGAAGGCCGGCAGGCCGGCGTACGGTCCGCCCGGCAGGAGCTCTCCGTTCAGGATCTCGGCCATCAGGGCGCGGTGGTAGATCGTGTCGCCGGTCCAGAGCCAGGTCTTGTGGATGAAGACACCGCCCTGGACCAGCATGGCGATGACCGCCAGCGCCAGCAGGCCCACGACTGCCCACGACCGAGGCAGGCTCAGCTCAGCGGCCTCGGAGGCCGGGCGGAGCCGGGGCAGCACCTTCGAGAGCGGGGCGAGCGAGATCACGATGGCGCCACCCCAGACAGGGCGCCGGCCGCCCCGGGGTTCAGCGCGTAGACCTTGATCGTCGGCCCGGTCCGGGCGTAGCGCTGGAGGTTGTTGAAGGGGGAGTAGAGCTCTTCGATGTCGAATGGCAATGCGCTTCCATCGCGCGCGGGCGAGAACGTGGCGACCAGCCGCGCCTCACGGTCGACCTGCTGATAGAAGCCGACCGTCCCGGGGAAGCGCTGGTACTGGAAGCTCGACAGAACAAGGTAATCGAAGCCGCTCTGCCGGTACCAGGCCACGTCGTGAACGCCCAGGCTCGGGTCGGCGAAGATGTCAACGTTGAACCGCCCGCGCTCTGGCAGGCTCTCCCTCGGCCGGCGGTCGCGGATGCTGTAGTCGTCGATCGCCAGCCTGGCGCCCGGCGCCGCGTGCTCGTCCAGCCAAGCGTACGCGAGTGTGCGGGTGTCGTCCGCCTGGAGCAGGCGGTTGTGGAGGACGTCGTTCCAGAGGTTCGGCCCGATCGTCAGCAGGGCCAGGGCGAGGATGCAGGGGAGCTGGACCGGTCGGGGGGCCAGGCGCGCCAGCTCCACGACCGCGAAAGCGGCGGCCAGCGCGAGGAACGGCAGGACGGGCACGACGAAGCGGGCGAAGAAGAGGTGCACCGTCAGCATGAACGCCAGATAGACAAGCGGATAGCCCAGCAGGACGCCAGCCGAGAGCGGCCGGCGCCACGTGAGGAGCGCGGCACCGACGACGCTCAAGACCAGTGCAACCGGCCCAAAGCCCTGGACCAGCGTGGTCAGGTGGAGCCAGCTCACCGGATCGCTGCTCTGCCCCTCCCAACCGAGCCGGCTGAAGCGGCGTTGGACGAGGAAGTCGCCCCAGAAGGTCTTCCAGTCGAGCACGGTGTATGGCGTGCCGAGCAGGTAGGCCAGCAGCGCTACGATGCCGGCCGCTAGCAGCAGCCCGGCGGCCGCGAGAAGCGGCCGGGCGACGGCTCGCGGCGGGCGGATGCGAAAGCCGCTGGCGGCCAGGGCGGCGACGGCGAGGGGGACGATGAAGAAGCCGGCGTTGTACTTGGCCGAGGTGGCGAGACCGCCCCAGATGCTGCTCATCAGGGCGTGCTTCCGGCCGTTCCGCTCGGCGAGGCGCGCCGCGGCGAGCACGGAGAGCGCCAGGAAGAACGTGGCCGGCACGTCGTTGGTGGCGAAGTGGGAGTCGCGGACGTGGAGGAAGGAGGTGGCCAGGAAGAGAGCGCCGAGCAACGCGGCGCCCCGGCCAAGCAGGAGGTTGCCGAGGTGCGCCGTAACGACGACGGTGGCGGCGCCCATCAGCGCGCTGGTCAGGCGCCCCAGGAACGGATAGATCGAGGGCGGTTGGAGCAGGTCGGCAAGCTGGCCGAGCTGCTCCTTGACCGGTCCGAGCTGGTCGCCCAGCGGCCCGGCCTGCTGGACGGCGAGATCCTCGAGCCAGAGGATGTAGGTGAAGAGGCTGGGGTTGCGGAAGTACTTGGGGTTCAGGTTGCCGTTCCGGACCATGTCGGCGGCCTTCTGGACATAGTGGCCCTCGTCCGGATGGAACTGCCACGGAAGCTGCCAATCGGCCCCCCAGAGGCGCAGAGCAAGGGCGACTCCGAGCAGGGGGAAGAGCGCCGCTGAGGAGATCCGACCGCTGGGCGGCGACCAGCGGTTCACTGAGCCTGCACCCGTTCGAGCGTAGTGGGGCCGGCCACGGTCTGGCCGCGCGCGTCGTCGAGCCGGACAGCGACCTCCATGGGGCCCTTCGCGGCGGCCTTGAGGCGCGCGTCTGTGATGATGAGCCCACCTTCACGGAGCGCCTCGGCGATCGGCCGGCGCTCGGCGGCGACGATCGAGCCGGCCGCGTCGCGGAGCAGCAGGACGACCTGGCCCTGGGTTGGACTGGTTTCGCGCCAGCGCAGGCGGAGCGGCACCTCGTCGCCCACCTTGAGCACGCCGGCGCTCGGGGCGAAGGTGTAGCCGTCCAGCGTCAGGCCGCCGAGCGTCTGACCGCCCGGCCGGTCGACCTGGGCCCAGGGGCCGCGGTACACCCGGGCGTACTCGATGCCGTTGATCTGCACCACGAATTCGGGCTGCTGGTTGCCCACGAGCGGCTGCCAGATCTCTTCGTCCGCGTGCCGCTGGATCGTATTGACGTACGGGACGATGTACTCGGCCAGCTCCGAGCGCTCAATGGGCATCGCTGTCCCGACCAGGTGTGCCTGGAGGACTCGATGGTAAGAGGTCGCCACGACTGGTGCGCCGAGGACGATCGGCTTGCGGTTGAGGTAGGCGGCCACCTGGTCCAGCCCCTCGCCCCAGCCGAGGATGAGCGCCCAGCGCGCGAAGGCGCTGCCGCCGGCGAGCGGATCGTAGTAGGCCAGATAGTAGGGCCAGACGGAGGCGAGCGGCCAGACCGCCAGCACGACTCCCGCGGCGCCGGCCAGCATCGGCCCAGGCTGGCGCAGGGCACGTGGATTGGTCCACCCGAACAGGTCCCGGGCCGCGCTCCAGAGACCCCAGCCTGCCAGCAGCAGCAAGCCGGGGTAAGCTGGCAGGAGGTAGCGGTCGAACTTCTTGGTGGCGATCGTCACGAGCAGGGCGAAGCCGAGGGCGTACAGTGCCAGGTAGGCGGCGCCGCGACTCCCGCCCAGCAGGCTTCGCCGCGACCGCCAGAGCCACGCGATGGCTAGCACGAGCCCGAGCATGGTCAGCGGCGTCGAGCGCAGGAGCAGGGTCATCGGGTAGAGCAGTGGACCGGGGTCCTCGGTCGGCTGGCCCCAGAAGTAGTTGTCGTGCTCCGAGCCGCTGTTGCCGCGGGCGAACTGGAGCACTTTCGCAAACGTGCCGGCCGGATCCACCCGCACGGCTGGCCAGAGCGTCCAGGCGACAAGGTAGGCCAGCGCCGCCCAGACGCTCAAGGAGACGACCAGCTCGCGCACGCCCCAGGCCCGCGCGCTGGCCTCGGCCGGGGCGCCACCGTAGTCTGCCGGCGCTGGCTTCGCGGCCCGCGGACGCGACTGGAGCAACTGGAGGGCGGCGACGCCCGGCAGGAAGGCGAGCAGGTAGACCGAAGGGGCTTTTGTCAGGAGCGCGAGGCCGGTGAAGAGGCCGCAGCCGGCGAGGTAGGCCCAGGCGCTCCGGCGTCGCGGCGCGGTCCAGCAGGCGAAGCCGCAGACGGCCGCCAGCGCCATGAAGGAGGTCAGCAGGCCGTCCAGGTGGATCAGCCGGGAGTGAGCGCCCAGGAACGGGTCCAGCGCCATCAGGACGCCGCCCACCGCGGCGGGACCGAGGCCGATCAGACCGGCCGCCAGCCAGATCAGCGCGCCCAACGCCACGGCGTTGACGACCGTAGGCAGCCGTCGGGCCGCGATCAAGGCGTCCAGGTAGCCGTCACGCTGGGTGACGTCCGGTCGGCCGCGCTGAGTGGCCATTGCCGCGACCCGCTCGGAGCCCATCCCGAGCGAGCCGAGCCACATCGTCGTGACGCCCGGGTGGCCGACGAGAAAGGTAGCGGCAAAGTCGCGCTGGCGGATCGAGCTGGCGAAGTCCGCGGCGCGGGCGACCCAGCGCGACTCGTCAATCGTGGCGTAGCGGCCCAGCTCCGGCAGGCGCACGCCGAGCGCCAGGAGCGCAATGGCCGTGGCGGCGGTGAGCCGCGAGACGTTTGACCTCATCTGCCGAGCTTCGCCAGGTGGGGCCCGGGGTAGAGCGCGGCCATCTCGATGCCGTTGATCCAGAAGCGCTCGACCGGCATGTGCTCCACGAAGTACTGCTCCATGCCGGCCCCCCATCGGTGCATCTGGATGCGGCGGCCGTAGACGATGACGTAATCCGCGTCGCTGGGGATGCGGTCGCGCAACGGCTCGCCGTCACACTGGCAGGTCGCTAGGAGCAGGTCGAAGCTGTGCGAGACGATCCAGAGACGATCGCGGTCCGGCTGGGCGGCGATCCAGGCGGCGGCCTGGTCCATTCCTTCGCCGTTGCCGACCATGGTCGTGGCGGCCGCGCCCGGGCCGCCGCCCAGCAGCGGGTTGAAGTAGGCCATGTAGTACGGGAAGACGCTCAACGGCGCGGAGGTCTGGAACGCCGCGAGCGCCAACAACGCCGCGGTCGCCGCGGCGCGGATCGGCAGCGGCGCTAGCAGCGGTTTGACGCGCCGCCAGAGGAGCCACCAGCCGAAGCCCGCCAGGAGCAGCACGCCTGGCACGGTCGGCAGGCCGTAGCGGTCGAACTTCTTCTGAGCGATGGTCACCAGGAGCAGGAAGCCCAGCACGTAGAGGCCGATGGCGAGCAGGGCGGGGCTGCGCGGCCGGAGCATCCGCCGCATCGGCCACGCGAGGATTACGGCCGAGAGGAGCCCGATCGTGCCCAGGGGAGTGAGCCGGAAGGCAAGCGCCACCGGGTAGAACAGCGGACCGGGGTTCTGGCTGACGTTGCCGAGGAAGAAGCTGCCGACCTCGTCCGGCTCGCCGCCGGTCTCGCGCACGAAGGCGACCATGCGGGTGAGGCTGCTGAGGGGGTTGACCCACATCGACGGCCAGAGCGCCACAAAGACGACCATCGCTAGCCCGGCCCAGAGCGCGAGGTCCACGACGGTCCGGCGCGGCGCGGCGTGTCCCCGGATCGCGGCCAGAAACGGCACGTACGCCAAGAGGAAGATGGCCGGCGCCTTGGTGAGCAGGGCGAGCCCAGTCAGGCCACCAGCGGCGAGCAGCCAGGCGCGGCGACCGTTTCCGACCCAGTAGACCGCGGCGCAGAGGGCCGCCAGCGCTACCAGGCCGGCAAGCAGACCGTCCATGTGGACGAGCTGCGAATGGGCAATGTCGAAAGGGTCCAGGGCCAACAGGCCGGCGCCAACGGAGGCTGGGCCGATGCCAAGCAGGCGCCAGGCTGCCAGGCCGATCGCCGCGACCAGCAGGGCGTTGGCGACGGCGAAGGCACGGCGCGCGTCCACCAGCGCCTGGAAGAAGCCGGGTACGCGAGTGACATATCGCGCGCCGGTGACCGGGTCGGCGAACCGGATGGCGTTCGAGAAGCCCTGGCCCAGCGCCGAGAGCCACATCGTCGTCACGCCGGGATGGCCGTTCTGGTAGGTACGGCCAAGCTGCCCGATCGACAGCCCGTAGGTGAAGCCGCCCGTCCGTCGCATCCAGCTATCTTCGTCCGAGGTCATGAAGACATCGCGGCCCAGCAGGCGCGGCGTGACCGCCAGGGCGAAGATCGCCAGGAAGAAGAGCAGGCCGGCAAGGAGCCTCGGCGCCCGCGACGGCGCGGACATTGGCCGGCGAGCTGCCACCTCGGCAGCCCGCGCTGTGTCCGTGGCGGCGCTCCGGGTCTGCACGCTCACGAGCCTGAGGCGGCGCGGGGGCCGGGGTAGACGCGGGCGTAGTCGATGCCGTTGATCCGCGCGACGAACTCCGGCTCGCGCGAGAGGTAGTCAGCCGAGGCGCGGGGCGCGTGCCCAAGCTGCTGTTCGAAGAGGTAGAGCACGACGTAGTTGGCCGAGCGCGGGACCGGCTCGTTCCGCAGCGCCTCGGCCGTGCCGACAAAGGTCGCCTGGAGCTGCTCGAAGCGGTCCGCGTAGACCGTCAGATTGCGAGCGTTCGACTTCGCGTTCAGGTAGTCGGCAACCAGGTCGATGCCCTCGCCATAGCCGACCGGCAGGGTGCGCACGGCCGCCGAGCTGCCGCCGGCCAGCGGGTTGTAGTAGGCCAGGTAGTATGGCACCACCGAGAGAGCCGGCTGGACGGCGAGCAAGCCCAGGAGCGCCGCCGCGATCCCGGTAAGGGCGCGGGACGGTCGCCGCCAGGTGGTAAGAACGCGCCAGGTGCTCCAGTAGCCGAGCGCCGCGAAGAGGTCGAGGACGGGGAAGAGCGGCAGGACATAACGGTCGAACTTCTTGGGCCCGAGAGTCATGACGACGAGGAAGCCGACTGCCACGGCCAGAACGCCGAACGTGGCGAGGCGGGCGCCGGGCTGGAAGGTGGGCAGTAGCCGGGCGATCGCTAGACCGAGCAGGAGCAGCAGGCCGAGGCAGGTGGCGGGACCGAGACGGAGGGCGATGGCGACCGGGTAGAAGAGCAGCCCGGGGTCCATGACCGGCTGGCCCAGGAAGAAGTTGCCCTGCTCGTGCGGCTCGCCGCCGGTCTCGCGGACGAAGGCTGCCATTCTGGCCAGGCTCTCGAACGGCGCCACCCAGATGGCTGGCCAGAAGAGGACGAACGCCACGAGTGCCGAGACGCCGAGCAGGGCCAGGTCGAGGACGAGCGCGCGCCAGCCGGCGCGGCGTCCGAGCGCCAGGCCGAGCAGCGGCAGGGCCACGGCCAGGTACGCGCCGGGCGCCTTGGTGATCACCGCCAGGCCGCTGCACGCGCCGGCCGCGATCAGCCAGCTTCGCCGCCCGTCGCCGGCCCAGCGGGCGAGCGCCGCCAGGGTGGCGAGCATCATCAAACCGGTCAGGGTAGCGTCCATGTGGACGAGCTGCGAATGAGCCAGGTAGAAGGGGTCGAGCGCGAGGAGCAGGCCCGCCAGCGCGCCGACGCCCGGGCCCCAGAGTCGCATGACGAGCAGGACGATGGCGGCCACCGTCAGCGCGGAGGCGACCACGAAGGCGCGGCGGGCCTCGACGAGCCCCTGAGAAAAACCCTCGACGCGAGTGACCACCCGCTGGCCGGTGACCGGGTCGGCGAAGCGAGTGGCACCCGCCAGGCCCTGGCCGAGAATCGCCAGCTCCATCGTCAGGACCCCGGGATGGCCGGACTGGAAGGTCCGGCCCAGGCGGCCGATGGAGAGGCCGTAGGCGAAGCCGCCGGCGCGGCGCATCCAGTTGTCTTCGTCGGCCGTGACGTAGGTCTGTAGGCCGATCGAGCGCGGCGCCAGCGCCAGCAGGAAAGCCGCGAGCGCGAGCGTCCCGAGGAGGCCCGTCGAGACCCGGCCCGGAGCAGCGGCGGTCGTCCGGGCCTCGCTCCTATCGCGGAGGGCGCTCTGCACCGGTCACTCGACGTTGACGCCGTCGGCCACGACCCCGTTCGGCGGACGGCGGAGGTCAGGCGTGAGCTTGTCAGGCCAACTAGTGATGTCGATCGGCCGGCCGTTCGGGCCGTCCAGCAGGCTGACGACGAGCTGCACGTCGCCCTGGGCCTCCTCAGGGAGGGGCAAGCGGTGGACCTCGGTCAGGACGGTCCCCGCGCCCGCGCCGGCCGTGCCTTCGACCTGGCCGCCAACCCGCTCGGTGGAGTCCACCACAGTCCGGCCGCGCTTGTCCACCACCGCCACGCGCCCGTAAAGGTCACTGGACATCGGCTGAAGGAGGGACCAGCGCAGGGTCATCATCAGCGTGTCGCCAGGGTTGATGTTGACTGACTTGAGGTAGCGGCGCTCGTCAGACTTGAGGTAGGTGCGCTCCAGGCGCGCCACGCCGCTGAACTCCGTGCCGGCTGCGCTGTGGTTGGGCGGTGGCGGCACGCTGTAAAGACGGGCGTACTCGATGCCGTTGATCCGGATGATCAGCTCCGCCTTGCGGCCGCGCGCCTCCTGGCGCAGATTGGAGGCGAGGTCGCGCTGGAGAGCGTTGATGTAGAGGACGATGTAGTCCGTGGCGGCGGGGTCGTACTGTTTGTCCGGCAGGACCTTCCCGTTGAACTGGGCCATCATGACTCGCGGATAGAAACCGGAGATGGTCAGGCGGTCCGAATCGGGCTTGGCGTTGAGGTAGCTCGTGACCTGCTCGATCCCCTCGCCCCAGCCGACGACGATGTTCTTCGCGGCCCGAGGGCCACCGCCGAGGAGCGGGTTGTAGTACGAGAGGTAGTAGGGGAAGACGGCCAGCGCGGGCCAGATCTGGACGATGCCAACAAGTAGCGCCACCGCTGGCAGGATGCGAGCTGACCTGCCACGGGCGAGTCGAGTCACGGTCAACCAGATCCCGGCAGCCGCCAGCAGCTCCACCGACGGGAAGGTCGGCAGGATATAGCGGTCGAACTTCTTCGGCGCGCTGGTCATCATCAGCATGAAGAGCAGGATGAACGCGAACAGGGCCAGGAAGACCGCGAGCCGGTGTTTCGGTATACGCAAGCCGGGCCAGCGATGACCCGCTACCGCCGTAACGACGAGGTTGACGAGGAGAAGCGCCACGCCCAACATCGTCACGGGCGTCAGACGGAAGCCCGCTGCCACGGGGTAGAAGAGCGGACCAGGATCACCGCAAGGCTGCCCGCCAAAGCAGACGTTTTCGTGGTCCGAGCCGCCCACTTCCTCGGTGTAGGTGACCATCTGAGTGAGCGTGGCGACCGGGTCGGTGCGCAAGGCTGGCCAGAGGGCGAAACAGACGACGCCGGTGACCGCCACCCAGGTCAGGCCGTCCAGGACCAGGCGGCGGAGGTCGGCGAGGCTGTGCAGACGACCCTGGGCGCGAAAGGCGGCGACGGCAATTAGCGGGATGAAGAGGGCCAGGAACGAGGCGGGCGCCTTGGTGAGAAAGGCGAGCCCCGTGGCGATGCCGCACAGCACGAGGTAGCCCCGTCCGCCCCGCCGGCTGGCGTAGACGAGCGCCGAGAAGAAGGCGATGTTCATGTAGCTCGTGAGCGAGCCGTCCACGTGCGCGACGTAGGAGTGGGCCATGAAGAACGGCTCCACGGCGAGCAGCACGCCGGCCAGCAGGGCCAGACCGGGGCCGAACAGCCGCCAGACCAGCAGCCAGAGGACGACGACGGCTAGCGACGTGACGACCGGGAAGAAGCGGCGGCCCTCGCGGAGCAGGTTCAGGTAGTTGGGGGCCTTCTCGAGGCCGTCTGGGCGGACGTAGTCAGCCAGGCCGATCGCCCGCTCCGCGCCGAGGCCCAGGTAGGTCGTCCACATGGTGGTGACGCCCGGGTGGCCGCTCTGGTAGGTGGTCATCGGGTCGTTGTCGCGCAGGGCGCGTGCGAACAGGGCCGTGCGGCCCATCCAGTTGCCCTCGTCCGTGGTGACATAGGAGCTGATGACCGCCATCCGGGGGATGAGCGCGCTGGTGAACAGGCCAACGGCGGCCAGAACGACCGCGACCGTCGTGTTCCAGCGGGGCCGCACGCGCGCCTCGGTGACCGCGCGCGGGCCGAGGGCCTCGTGTCGCTCTAGCGCAGCTTCCATACTTCGGTCCGATCGAAGCCGACGCGCCTGAAGCTGGTCAGGAGCTGGCCGCGAGATTCGAGGTAGCCGGGTGAGTTGATGGCGACCTGGTGCCTGGCTTTGGCGTCCAGAATAACGATCTCGTAGGTGGAACGTTCCATGTAGCTCGAGAAACGCTCTCGCCCGGGCATGGCCCGCAGGCGCTCCCAGACGTAGTAGTCGGTGTAGGGATGGTCGGCCAGGCCGAGCCAGAACAGGGGCGGACCCAGGATCGTTGCCCCCGCTGGGACCACCCGCCGCACGTCGTCGATCATGGCGTCGTAGCCTTTGTCGCTGAGGTTCGAGGCCGCGGTGGTCATGTCGTCGTAGTCGTCGGACACTCCGAACACCAATAGTACGAGGAAGGCGAGCCCGAGCGCCGGGACGGCGGGCGGCAGGGAGAGCGTAGACGGGAGGCTTGCCGAGAGCGTCCGCGCCACCGCGGCCAGCAGCACGCCGAGCAGCAGGGCGAGCCACGGCTCGTACAGGATCAGATAGAACTGCGACTTGCCGCTCACGAGCAGGGTGAACGCCACGAACGCCAGGAGCGCTCCCCCCAGGACCGGGTCGAGCAGGCGCTGGCGAAACGACGCCCAGGCGGCGACCAGCAGGGCAGCGCCGATCCACAGAGCCTCCATCCGTCGGTCCTCGGTGGTGTACTCCGAGAAGCGGCCGATCTCCGCCGCGAGCGCCTCCAGCGGCGACATGGCGAGGATCGGAGGACGTTTGTCGATGCCGATCCAGTAGGAGCTGGACGAGACGAACTGGCCTGGATTGGAGAGCACCCGTACGACCAGGAAGTAGGCCACGCCCGCTGAGAGCCCGAGCGCGAACAGTCGCGTCTCCGGGGCGAGCAGCACCTTGCGTCCGCGCTGGCTCAGGAATACCAGGCCGAGCAGCGGCATGAAGGCGATGGCGTTCAGGTGCACGTCAAAGGAGAAGCCGGCCAGCAGACCGCCGGCCAGGGCGGCGCGCAGGTCGCGCTCCTGGAGCGCGCGCACGGCCAGCCAGGCGGCGGCGACCAGCATGGCGGCCAGGACGACGTCCGGCCGCACCATGTGGGAGCTGACCAGGAAGGGGTGTGAGACGGCGAGTCCGACCGACCCGAGCAGCCCGGCCAGCGTGCCGTAGAGGCGGCGGCCGAGCAGGTACGTCACGCCGAGCAGGACGCCGCCCCAGAGCAGCGAGACAACGCGGCCCTGGAGCAGGCCGAGCCCGAACAGCCTGAGTGCCAGGCCGACGGTGAGCCCCTGGAGACCGCCCTTGTAGAGCGGATCGGCGCCGAACTCGGTGTCCAGCAGTCGGGCGCTCGGATCGACGCCGGCGGCGACCCAGAAGGCGTTCAGCTCGCGCGCCTCGTCGTTGTGAGCGGTGGGCCAGGCGGCGAGGTAGGGCAGGTGAAGGGTGAGGTAGGCGAAGATCGCAGCCCAGACGAGCCAGTCGGTCCAGCGAACCGCCCGCCCGGCCGTCGGCCTGCTGGGGGCCTCTGCGAGCAAACTGCTACTCCGGAGTCGCCGGGCGCTCGAAAAGGTCCCGGTAAGCGAGGCAGTCTACCACGCGGTGGGAAGAGGACGGTACTCAGGGCGCTGGATTTTGAGCCAGCGCTTGTGTCACCTCTGTACTGGCACAGGCTCGTGCCGGACTGGCGGCTGGTGTCGCACGAAGCCTAGACCAGAGCCACAGTGAAACCCGCGGAGTCGACTCGGTAAGCTTGGCGGAATCTCAGCGTGCCGCGAGGCTCTGCGATGAACGATCTGCTCGAGCGCTGGAAGCTGGACGAGCGCCAGGTCCGTGATCGGATGTATCGGGCGCCAACGCCGCGTGAGCGGGAACGGTGACATGCGCTCTTGCGCGCCGCGGCAGCCGCGTCTGGGGCGAAGATCTTCTTTGCCGACGAGGCCCACTTCTACGCCGACGTTGACTTGCGCGGGAGATGAGTCCTCAAGGACGAGCCGGCGCTGGTGGACTCGACCAGCCCGCGCGACGGCGAGAAGGCCAGCTCCTCCTCGGCGGTCTGTCTGGAGACCGGTCAGGTTGAGGCGATGGAGCTCGACGGCAACAGTTGCGCGGCGACCTCGGTCGCCTTCCTCAAGCAGGTGCGCGCCAACCACGCCGAGCCCCTGATCGTCATCTGGGACAACGGCCCGGCGCACGGTGGAGACGCGCTTCGCGCCTACCTGACCACGCCCGACCTCCACCTGCGCCTGATGCGCCTACCGGCCTACAGCCCGGACTTCGATCCGGATGAGGCCATCTGGGGCTGGCTCCGGGAAGAGGTGACGGCCAACACCTGCTTCGGGACCAAAGCCAGGGTCCAACAGCACGTTGGTCAATGCTTCCGCGACCTCGCCAGTCGGACCGACGCGGTCGCGCACCGCTGCCGACGCACCCTGCAAGAACAGGCGGACGCCCTCGCTCCGATCATCGATGCCATCCCGCGGCAGCCCAGCCATGTGGATCTCACCGTGGCTTTGGTTTAATTCGACAGGCGGCGTCGCGCGCTGGACCAGCTTGCCGGGGCGATCGGCGATATCTGGACGCCATCCCCGGCAACGACGCCGACAACAGGGTCGAGGCCTCCTGTATTGCGCGAGTCGACGCGCGCCTCCGGCGGTCGATCGATAGTCTGCTCCACGCCCTGCCCGACCGGTCCACCTCGGAGACCAGCATCCGACGTCGCTCGGGGCCCGTCGATCGTTTCACGGAAATTTCAGCCTCCCTCGCTAGTCTGGCAAGCGGACTCGGCGCGAGACGCGCAGCCCCGTCAGACATGGGAGGTGGCAGGCATGTTACGCCAGGATTGGCTGGCCATCGCGAACAATCGAGGCAGGACGACTCTGCTGGTCGCGCTCGTCATCGTTGGGATGACGGCAGGCTCCTGGTCAGTGGCACTGGCCACCCAGGCGAAGGCGAGAGGAAACCCGTGCGGACGTCCGCCCAGCGTCCCGGACGCGTCCAGCTTCAAGAACCAGCAGGGCGGGCCGAACACCATCGACAACCCGTACTTTCCACTGATCCCGGGCACGGTCTTCATCTATCAGGGCACCAGTGACGGGGAGTTGGAGCGTGGTGTCGTACACGTGACGCACAGCATCAAGACCATCCACCTCAGTACCGGCGACGTGCCGGCCATCCAGGTGCGAGACACGGTCTCGGTGAATGGCGTGCCAACGGAACGGACGTTGGACTGGTACGCGCAGGATCGAGAAGGCAACGTCTGGTACATGGGCGAGGACAGCACAGAGCTGCCCACCGGGGACAAGACGGGATCCTGGGAAGCGGGCGTCGAAGGGGCGAGACCGGGCATCCTGATGAAGGCTCATCCGAAGGTTGGCGAGAGGTACGTCCAGGAGTTCGCGCCAGATCAGGGCGCCGAGGACATGGCTCAGGTGCTCAACTTGAACAAGCGTGTCTCGGTGGCGTACGGGCGATTTGAACGGGTCCTGCAGACGAAGGAATCGTCCTGTCTTGAAAAGGGCGCGGAGCACAAGTACTTCGCGCCCGGGGTGGGCCAAGTCCTGGAGGTTGGGCTACCGGAGCAGCGCAGCTCCAAGCGGATCGAGCTGGTCAAGATCGCTCACACGAGCGACGACGACGACGATTCCGGTACCTAGCGCACGATCAGAGCAGATGGGCGGATTCTACCTGTAGGGGCAGGCCGCCACCGACGGACGATGGCAGTCCCGAGCCTCTCGTTTGGTCCTGCACTAACGCGCTTGCCGGCCGAGGCGCCGCCGGGTAGCATGGGGGCGCCACGTCCGTCTGAGCGTGGCGCTGGACGAGAAGTGGAGACTCGGGCGGTGGAGGGTGCAATGGCGGGCGAGACGGTGAGTCGAGTCCTGGCGAGGTACGCGCGCGAGCTCCGGTGCGGCGATCTGCCCGAGGAGGTGGTGGAGCGAGCGAAGCTCTGCATCCTCGACGCGATCGC
>JADZDV010000613.1 GCA_020850915.1 Chloroflexota bacterium
GGTCTGGGCGGCCTTTTCGGGGGTGATCGTGTGGGGGCTGCAGCGCTATTGGCAGCGGCGGCACAATCGCGCCGCCGTGGCCGAAACCACGCCCGGCCCGGTCGAGGAGAAACCTGGCCCCGCGCAGGGTGAATCCCAATAGAACAGGTTCACAACTGCACTGTGCGATTGTGGATAACAGCCGCTCGTCAATTGCGCGTCGACGGCGGCATCTATCAATCCTCCATTGGTTTCACCGTGCAAGGGAACCTGTATGAACCCCCTATTCTTGTTGAGCGTTGCCTGGCTGCTCAGTGCAACGGTCTATTTGCCTTTTGTCAATGGGACGCAGCCCGCGCCCGATCTTACCCCAGGTTTGGTCGCTGCGGGCAATCTCCACACCTGTGCGCTTAGTCAGGGTGGGGAGGTTAAGTGCTGGGGCGGGAATTTATTTGGCCAATTGGGGACCGGCTCTACAGCCGATAGCCTGACGCCAGTGACGGTAAACGGGTTGGATGGCGGCGTGAAAGCAGTGGCCGCCGGTGGCTATCATACCTGCGCCTTGACCAGCGCGGGCGGGGTCAAGTGTTGGGGCCTGAATCAATTCGGCCAGCTAGGTGACGGGAGCCATAAACAGCGGACGACGCCCGTGGATGTGGTCGGCCTCGAGCCGGATATCATCGCCGTGCAGGCCGGTGAAAAACATACTTGCGCCCTGAGCCAAGCGGGGCGTATTCAGTGTTGGGGGGATAACGATTACGGCCAGTTGGGCGATGGCACGACGACCGGGCGCAATCGGCCGGTGGACATACTCACGCCGGCCAGTTCTGCTTTGGGCGTGGGCATCTATCATACCTGCGCGGTCGCCGAGGGCGGCGGCTTGAAGTGCTGGGGCAACAATGATTGGGGGGGCCAACTTGGCACAGGCGATTTTACTTCGCGTTCATCCCCGGTCGATGTGGTTGGTTTCAACGGCGGGGCTGTGGCCGTGGCTGCAGGCTACTATCATACTTGTGCCATCGCCGACGATATGGGCGCCCAGTGTTGGGGCAGAAACGATGATTTGCAGCTTGGCGACAAGGGCAGTGATTCGGTGCAGTTGAAACCTGTCCCTGTGGCTGACCTGGATAAGGGTGTGGCAATGCTGGCGGCGGGCGCAAATCACACCTGCGCAATTTCGAACGGCGGGGTCAAGTGTTGGGGAGATAACGACTGGGGACAACTGGGTGACGGGAGTTCGCGCGAGCGCGGCAACGTGACCCAGGTGGCTGGAATGACCCAAGACGTGCTCAGCATCGATGCCGGACACGACCATACCTGCGCGGTGACAGCCAGCTTTCAGGTCAAATGCTGGGGCCTAAACGGTCGCGGGCAGTTGGGGGATGGTTCCACCGAGACGCGCGCTGTGCCGGTCGAAGTCACCGGCTTGGAGGAGGCCCACTAGGTCAATGCCCGCTGGGTGAATGCCCGCTGGGTGAATGATAGTATGACAGTTCAGTGACCGGCATTTCGCAAGTGCCGGTCACTGAAGGCGTTAGCCTTTGCCGAGCCGATTTGACACCGAAAGATGGTGCGCTCCACCCCTTGTCTTTTCTCTAGCGGCGGCGTAGGATCAGATGTAGACGCCGCGCACAAGTGATCGGGCGTGTGACATGGACGGGACATCCTCATGGACAAAATAACGGACACGGGA
>JADZDV010000326.1 GCA_020850915.1 Chloroflexota bacterium
GGAGGTCTTTGACGATGGAGGACAGGTCGTAGCGGTCGAGCTGCTGCTGGCGCATCTGCCGAAGCTGCTCGCGTAGCTCGTCCAGGCCCCGGATGCGCTGGCCCTCGCGGTTCTGGGCGCCCTTTCGCAGCAGGTCGCGCAGCGCCCGGAGCGGGTCGCCGTCTCGGATCAGGTCGTCGGACATCGCCTCCATCAGGTCGTCGGCGTCGAGCGCCAGAACCTGCTGGCTGCCATCCCAGCGCGTGTAGCGAAAGAGCATGGTCCCCTCGCGTGGCGAACGAGCGCACTCGCCACGGGACGGGCGAGCGCGCTCGTGGGCTAGCTACTGCGTGCGGTAGCGGAAGCGGCCGGCCTGGCGGTCCTTGTTGACCTTGCGGTTCAGGTGGAGGCCCTCCAGCACGAACTCCATGGCCGAGGCGACCAGGGCCGGATTGCCCTGCGCCTCCAGCTTGCGGATCGCCCCCGCGAGCCCGCCGACCTCGGCGGACTGGCGGACGTACTCCAGCGACGGCATGGAGTCTGAGACCTCGACGGAGAGCCCGTTCTCGAAGTTGCGGACCAGCTCGTCAAAGTCGCGCGCCTGGAAGGCGCGGTTGAAGACGTTGAGCACCGCTCGCTGGACCAGCTTGTCGACGATCTTGTCCTCGCCGCTCTCTCCAACCGTGTCCAGCTCGATCTTACCGGCGGTGCTGGAGACAATAGCGGCGAGGTCGCTCACGCGCGGGGCGATCTGTCGCTCGCGGAGACGGATGCCGCGTTTCAGGGCGTTGCTGACGAGGTTCTCGTAGTTGCAGATCGAGACGCGCACGCTGACGCCGGAGCGCTGGCTGATGTCCGAGCTACGGCGGGCGAGGTGGGTGACTTCCGCCACGATCTCTCGCATGTAGTCCGGTGTGACGACGTCATACCCGTCAGATGGGAAGCAGGTCCGCTCCTGCTCCATGATCTCGATCTCGTGATAGAGCGTCCGCGGGTAATGCGTGCGGATCTGGGAGCCGAAGCGGTCCTTCAGCGGCGTGATGATCCGCCCGCGATTCGTGTAGTCCTCCGGATTGGCCGAGGCGACTACAAAGACGTCCAGCGGCAGGCGGACTTTGTAGCCGCGAATCTGGACGTCGCGCTCCTCCATGATGTTCAGCAGGCCCACCTGGATCCGCTCCGCGAGGTCCGGCAGCTCGTTCAGCACGAAGATGCCGCGGTTGCTGCGCGGGAGCAGGCCGTAGTGGATGGTCAGCTCGTCCGAAAGGTACCGTCCCTCGGCCACCTTGATCGGATCGACCTCGCCGATCAGGTCGGCGATCGTGATGTCCGGGGTGGCCAGCTTCTCGCCGAAGCGGCGCTCGCGGGAGACCCATTCGATCGGAGCGCGATCGCCGTGCTCTTCTGCCAGCAACCGCCCGAAATGACTGATCGGCGCCAGAGGGTCGTCGTTGATCTCCGAGCCTGCCAGGACCGGCAGCTCGTCGTCGAGCAGGCCCACCAGGGAGCGGGCCATGCGCGTCTTGGCCTGACCGCGCTCGCCGAGGAAGACGATGTCCTGGCCTGAAAGGATGGCGTTCTCTACCTGGGGCAGCACCGTCTCGTCGTAGCCGACGATACCTTCGAGGAGCCGCTCGCCACGCTCCAGCTTGCCGATGAGGTTGTGGCGCAGCTCCTCCTTGACGGAGCGCGACGTGTAGCCGCTATCGCGCAACTGGCCGAGTGTTGTGGGTCTCGCCATGCCGAGGACTCCTGTTCTAGGAACGCCACGCCCCGTAGGACGCTCAGGCGCCCGTGGGAACTATGACTGCGCGACGACCGGGGCGTCAACATTCTCGCGACCTCCGCTGCCGCTGCGCTCCAGTCAAGGCCGGATGAGCCGCTGATCATCAGCAACCTGACCGGGCGGCACCCGGGACTCTTGTCCGACGCTCAGTCACCACTCAGGATCCCGAGCGGGGAGCGAGAAGCGTGAGTGGGACGAGGCGTGGCTATGGTTTCCGACTGTCCGCCGCCGACGACGTCACGGCGTTGGCGGAAGCGCTCCCGTCCGAGCAGCGCGCGCTGAGATTGGCCGCGAACTCCACTGCCAGGCGTGTCACCACCACGCTGGCTCCGGTCTCCACGAGGCTGGCAAGGCGGCCGGTAACCTCGACGCCCCCGTCGAAGGTCACCCGGGAGCCTCCGGCCGGAGAAGGGGTGACCGCGAACGCCGTGCTCGACGTCATGCGCGTGCCGCCGGTGCTCTCCTTGCCCCGGGCGAAAACGCGTCCGGCGAGAGTGCCGGGCGCCAGCTCCAGGACGACCCGCAGGGCGAACAGGATGCGGGCCGGGCCGAACTTCACCGAGAGCTGCCCGTCATACGTCCCGTCGTCGTTCGTTCGCACGATGGACGCCCCCGGGACGCAAGGGACCACCGCGTAGGGGTCCGAGATGATGGTCCAGACGCGCTCTGGCCGCGCCGGCACGCCGATCTCTTCGTGAATCGCGATCATGAAAGGCGTTTCCCGTCCGCTGCGAGCCCCGCTCAGTCCTGCTCGCCGTAGTAGAGGCGACGGAACGGCTCGCTGAGGACCTGCGTTGGAATACAGACGTCGAGCAGCATCGGGCCGTCGCCGGCCAGCCACTCCCGCACGCCGGCCGTCGCGTCGGCGGCCGAGCGAACGGTCTTGCCCCGGCAGCCAAATCCGCGGGCCACCGCGGCAAAATCGGGCGATCGGAGCCTGGATGGCTCGGGATCGAGCCCTTTCGACTTGAGCTTGTGGTACTCCACGCCGAGCGCGGCGTCGTTGAACACCACCGAGAGCAGTTTCACCCCGAGGCGAGCGGCGGTATCCAGCTCCTGGACCTGCATCAGCGTGCCGGTGTCGCCCTCGAAGGCGATCAGCGGCCGCGGACTCAGGGCGACGGCCGCGCCGATGGCGGTCGGCAGCGCCTGGCCCACGCAGCCGAACGCGGTGGCGAACAGGGTCGGTTCCCGCCGCTTCTTCATGTGAAAGATCGGCCAGTTCATCTGGTGGCCCAGGCCTGACAGCAGCGCGACGTCGTCGGGCGCAGCCCGGTCGATCGCCATGGCCGCCTCGCGCGGGTCCACGTTGCCTTCTGGGATCGGATACTCGCGCTCGTCGAGGCCCGCCTCCCGGAGCTGCCCGCGCACCTCGTCCGTGTGGTAGCCGGTCGAAGCGACGCCGCGCTCGGCCAGGTGGCGATCGAGCGCCTCGACGGTCAGCCGCGCGTCACCCTGAAGGTAACAGTCGGCCACGCGGCCGTTGCCCATCAGCACTCGGGGCTTGCGATCGATCTGGATGTACCGAGCCCCGGGGAACAGATAGCCGCCCTCGATCGTGTACGCGTTCAGGCTGGCGCCCACCGCGAGGACGCAGTCAGCCTCGGCAAGCAGCTCCTGCGCCGTCCGTGTGGCGAACAGGCCCGAGATACTCGCCTGGAATGCGTGGTCACCCAGGAACCCTTTGGCGGGCAGGGTCGTGGCGAGCAGGGCGCCCACGCGGTCCGCGAGCTGGCTGACGGCCCGTCCCGCGTGCGCGTTCACGGCGCCGACGCCGGTGATGATGACCGGTCGCTGGCTGGCGGCCAGGATCTCCGCTGCCTCGGCGAGCAGATCACGGTCTGGCTGGATGCGCTGCGACCGCGGCATCAGCAGGCGCGACGGCTGGTAGTCGTCGAAGTCCGCGTCGACGTTGCGCAACTGGTCGTCCAGCGGAGCGCTCAGGAGAATCGGTCGCGACTCTGCGCGCGCCCGGTAGAAGGCGGTGCGTACCGCCTCCTCCGGGCCGGCCGTCATCGATGCGCTGACGAAACCCGCCTCGGCAGCTTCCGCGAACCGACGCTGGTCCAGGTACTGGCTCGCGCCCTCATCGCCGTTCGGAACTTCCCCCGCGAACACCACGATCGGCACGGAGCCGCGGCTGGCCACCAGGAGCGCGGTGGCGAGCTGCGCCACGCCGGGGCCCATCGTGACTGTGCAGACGCCGGGCTCGCCGGTGACGCGGGCCCACCCCTCCGCCATGCTCAATCCCGAGCCCTCGTGCCGCGCGGGGTGGACCCTCACGTCTCGCTGGAGGAGGCTGGACCACCAGTGCATGTTCCCGTCGCCCATCAGGCCGAAGACGGTCGAGACGCCCTCCCTGATGAACAGCTCGGCGAACGCCTCGTACTTCTTCACGGGGTCTCTCCTCTCGCCTGCCGGCCTTCAGGCCGCGCCATGGACCTGCCTGGGGGTCCGGCGTGAACGGTACCATCGGCCCGGTGGCAGGGCAAGCACGCGTGGGGGAGCCAATCGCCCGACTCAGGACTCTGGCGCGGTCCTGGTCTCCAACGACGGCCGGTGGCCGAGACCCGGCAACAGAGTGAGACCAACGGCCAGCAGATAGACGGCGGCGTTCACCAGGAACACCGTCTGAAGCCCGGCCTGTCCGAGCAGGCCCGCGAGCAAGGGCGAGGCTGCTCCGCCCAGCAGCGCGCAGCTCCCAACTACCGACAGCGCCAGGCCGGAGCGCTCTGCCGGCGCCATGCGCGCCGCGATGGCGTACGCCAGGCTCATGCTGCCCCCGGCCAACAGCCCGAGGACGACTCGGAAGACCAGCACCTGTGGCCAACTGGCGGCCAGGCTGAGCAGGACAGAGAGCAGCGCGCCGCCGACCAGGGCGATGAGCAGGAGGCGGCGCGAGTTCTCGGGCCGCATGCGCCGGCCGTAGACCACCGAGGAGGCCGCCGCGGCCACCGCCCCGGACGAGACGATAACGCCGGTGATCGTGGCGATCTGCGCTGCTGGTGTGTGGAGATCAATCAGGTACAGCGGCAGGATCGGCGGCAGATCGCGATCGGTGAAGCGGGTGACCCACACGATGCCGAGCGCAGAGGCGAAGCCTGGCAGCGCCAGCAAGCTCAGGACCGAGCCGCCTGGCTGGCTGGCCCGCGGCTCGTTCTGCTGAGGGGCGCTGGCGAAACTCTTCTCGTCCACCAGCGCGTAGAGTAGCAGCGCCGGTACGACCAGAGTGAAGCCAGTGATCGCGAAATTCAGGCGCAGGTCGAAATGGTCCGAGATCAGTCCGCCGATGGTTGGCCCGATGGCGGTTGGCGCGAGCTGCGCCGCCTGGACCAGGCCGATCGCCTGCGCCATGCGGTCCCGCGGACAGATCGAGATCGCCAGCGCCATGACCATCGGCGTGAAGCCGGCGAACAACCCCATCACGAAGCGGGCCGCGATCAGCCAGTGGACGTCCGGGACGAAGGATGACGCGAACTGCATGATCCCGATCATCACCATAGCGCGCACGACCATAGACTTCCGTCCGTGGCGATCGGCCAGCGCGCCCCAGACGGGGCCCATGGCAGCGGCGCAGAGCGGCGGCAGGCCGGCCGCCACGCCAGACCAGAAGGCGGCCTCAGCCAGGTCGTCCACGCCCAGGTAGCGCACGTAGAGCGGGATGAACGGCTGCGTCAGGTCGAACGCAACCTGGGCTAGCGCCACGGTCAGGACAACCACGAACTGAGCGCGCTGCCACGGCTCCCACTGGCTGACGCGCAGCGTGCGCTGGAGGAAGGATGTCAAGAGGCAACCCCGTCCGCCGCGCGGCGATGGAAGCGCCGGCGGCGAGGTAAGGGAAGCAGAAAGCGACGCCCGGCACAAGCGCCGCTCGGCGACTGTATGCTTGGCGGCATGACCGAGACCTCCGCCCTCACACGTCGCCTGCAGGCCTGGACGTACCGGCGCCAACGACTGCACCGTGCCGCGGGCAGTCCGCTGGAGGCGCTGGAGGCGGTCGTCGGCGTCTACAGCAGCCATCCGACCGCGCCGCTCTCGCTGCTCGCGCGCAGCGCGGCGTTCGGCCCGGATAGCCTGGCCGAGCTCGAGCAACGGCGGAAAGCGATCCGCATCCCGGCCATGCGTCTGTCGGTCTTCCTCGTCCCGACCGCCTCCGCGGCCCGCGTCTTCGCGGCGACGCGTCAGCCGATCGAGAAGCGCGGGCGGAACCTGGCCTACGCCGGGCTGAGCTGGGAGCACTACGCGGCGCTCAAGCCACGGATCCTGGAGCTGGCGCGGGAGCCGATCAGCACGGCCGACCTCCAGGAGGCGCTGAAGATCGACGGCCGGCTCATGACGGCGGTACGGTTCCTGGGATACGAGGGACTCATCCAGCGGCTGGGCACCAGCCTGCGCGCGGACCGGCTGCGCTACGTCGGCATCGAGGCCTGGCTCGGGCAGCCATTGGAGGAGATGGATCCCGCGGCATCGCTCGCCTGGCTGGCGGAGCAGTACCTGCGCGGCTTCGGGCCGGCCAGGGCGGCGGACTTCGCCTGGTGGAGCGGCGTCACGCTCGGGAAGGCGAGGAGTGCGCTGAAGGGGCTGGACCTGGTCGACGTGGGCCAGGGCCACCTCCTGCCCGCGGACGAGTGGGACGCGTTCGAGCGCGTCGAGCCGATCGAGCCCGACCAGCTCGACCTGCTGCCGACCTGGGACGCCTACACCATGGGCCACGCCATGGACGGCCGCCAGCGCTTCCTGGACGACGAGCATCGGGGCAAGGCCTACACAAGCGGCGGCCGTTCGACCTCCGGTGACGGACTGCCCCTGGTGCTGCGCAGCGGCCGGGCCGTGGCAACCTGGGCGCACCGCTTCAGCGGCGACCGCATGCGAGTCGAAGTGGCGCCATTCGAACCGGGCGACCTGGAGGTCGAGGCGCTACGGCCGTCGTTCGAAGAGATCGGGCGTCTCCTCGGAGCCACGGCGGTAGACGTCGCGGCGCGCTAGCTTCGGGCGTCAGCCGGCAGGTCGAGTCGGGGCGGTTAGCTGGCGCGTCCTGCTTGGTCCTGGTTTCTATCATGCGCTATGCTCGGCGCGCATTGGGATGACCCGGAGGACGGCTCTTTTCCTCCCCGCCGTCCGTTTGGGAGCCGCGTATGACCGCCCCGCTCGAGTATCGCTTCAACCACATCCACCTCTTCTGCAGCGACCTGGAAGCCACGGCCCGCTGGTTCCTGGAGGGCATGGGCGCCGAGCTGGTCGAGCGGCGCGACTCCGCCGGCGTGCCGTCCGTCGTGCTGGATCTCGGCGGCGCGCCGCTCATCCTGCGCGGCGAGCGGCCCGGGGAGGACCTGGGCGTCGCTCAGGGAAGGCACGTTGGGACGGACCACTTTGGTCTAGCCGTGCGGGACATCATGGCTGTCGCGGCGGAGCTGAGACGTCGCGGCGTGGAGCTGGAGAGCGACCCGTTCGAGTTCCGTCCCGGCGTCAGGATCGCCTACGTCCGCGGACCCGACGGCGTGCGCATCGAGCTGGTCGAAGAATCGGAATAGCTCCGGCCGGTCGAAGAGACCGCCGGGGAAGGGGAGATCGAGATGGCCATCGGGAGGAGAAGGATCGCACTGACGGCGCTTGCCGCCGCGTTGACGCTTGGCTCGTTGCCTGCGACTCCCGCGTCGGCGCAAGTGAGCTGCACGTTCACCCTGGGCTTCAAGGCGCTGCACGACCAGATGCCGGACGTCGTGGGCGATTGTCTGGAGAACGAGCGCTTCAACCCGCGGAACGGCAACGCCGAGCAGCGGACGAAGGGCGGCCTGCTAGTCTGGCGCAAGGCTGACAACTGGACCGCCTTCACCAACGGCGCGACCACCTGGATCAACGGCCCGGAAGGGCTGGTCAGCCGGCCGAACGCCGGTCCGCTCTTCCCCTGGGAGACGCCGGCGCCGTCTCCGCCCCCGGCCGCGCAGCCAGGCGCTGAGCCCCCGGCAAGTTCGCAGCAGCCGGCCCAACCCGACGTGGCGAAGAAGGTCGATCCCCGGGACATTGCTCTGAAGCCGGAGGATCTGCCGCCCGGGTTCAAGGTTGTCCCGGATGCGACGAAATACCAGACGCTCGAGAACGGCGGGGGCGTCATGTACCTGTTGACGATGGGCCGTGATCCCTCGACCCCGGGGTATCTCACCGAGCCGGTTGCCGTGGCGCAGGTCATCATGCGAATCGACAACCTGCTGGGAACGTCGGCCATGGTGCTTACCGGCATGCGCGACAGCCTGGTGAAAGACCAGGGTATGACCGTAGTGCAGGACGCTCCGAACGATGCCACTCACATGACGCTGTCCAAGAAGGAGTCCCAGACGGACAGTCTGACCTACGGCTACGCCAAGGGAGACTTTGTCATCGCAACCATAGCGTCCGGCCTGCCCGGCACGGTTACCCTTCCGCCCTTGATCAAGCTTTCGGAGACCTCCGGCGAGCGCCTGGATGCCGCGACGCGGTAGGCCGAGACGGGGGCGGACCTTCCGCTATACTTCCCGAGTTGGCGACTGAACCACGCCACACTTTCGGTCCGGGTGGCCGGCTGGGGCCGGCAGAATAGGGAAGGCGGTGTGAATCCGCCGCGGTCGCGCCACTGTGAGCGGGGAGCCGCACGGCCAGCAGCCACTGTCTCGAGCGAGATGGGAAGGCGCCGTGCGGCGGCGATCTGCAAGCCAGGAGACCTGCCCGGGTCGTCAGGGAGCCGCTTCTCGCGTCAAGAAGCATCCTGAGCGGCCGTCCACGTCCGCCCTCGACGCCTGCACGATCGCGAGCCAGCGACGAGCACGGTTCGGGTGAGATCTCGCGGGACGGCCATAGTGCGCGGTGCGCGACCGTGTGACGAGCCCTCCCGAGACGGCGGAGGCGCGCGGTGGTGGAAGCAGGCCTGGTTGGTGAGAAGGCGAGCCGGCGCAAGGGTCTGGTGATCATCTTCACTGGCAACGGCAAGGGCAAGACAACGGCCGCGATGGGCATGGGCGTGCGCGCTGCCGGCAACAAGATGAACGTGCTGGCCGTCCAGTTCATCAAGGGCCAGTGGAAGACCGGCGAGCAGGAGTCGCTCAAGCGGCTCGAGCCGTACTTCGAGTTGCGTCGCATGGGCCGCGGCTTCACCGTGGAGCGCCTGCGCGACAAGCGCATCGAGATGGAGGAGCACCAGGCCGCCGCGCGTGAGGCGATGGCGATGGTGCGCCAGGAGCTGACGAGCGGCCAGTACGCCATGGTCATCCTCGACGAGATCCTCGGTTCGATCAAGGCTGGCCTGGTCACCCTCGACGAGGTGCTGGAGCTGATCCGCCTGAAGCCGCCGATGGTCCACCTCGTCCTGACCGGCCGCGGCGCGCCGCCAGAGCTGATCGAAGCGTCCGACCTGGTGACCGAGATGCAGCCGATCAAGCATCCCTTCCAGCAGGGCATCCCGGCCCAGCGAGGCGTCGAGTTTTGACGATCTACTACCTGACCACGGCTGACACGGAGCTGCTGGCGCTGAGCCGAGCGGTCCAGGGCCTGGGCGCCGACTTTCCGA
>JADZDV010000327.1 GCA_020850915.1 Chloroflexota bacterium
CAACGGCGGGGATCCCGCCGCGCGTCGCGAAGCAGGCGACCAGACCGATCAGGGGTCGAGAGACGCGTGCCAAGGGCACCGACGCCGGCATCCTCCTGGCCACCGCCGACCTCGACGGTGTGTTCGCACGGCTGGAGGCCGGCGGCCCCATGGTCGCCCGGGGCCGACCGATCAGCCGTAGGGGGTTCGCGACTGCGCGGTGCGTGATCCCGCTGGCAACCTGATCCGCATCCAGGAGCTGCGCTGAGCAAGGCGGAGATCGGCGCCAGAGCAGATCCAGACGGCACGAGGCAGGAGGGCACGATGGCTGAGCAGAAACCCGCGGCGACGGACACGAAGCGGTCCGACGGGCGCACCACCGGCAAGGCGTCCGAGGGGTTCACGGCCGAGGAACGGGCCGCGATGCGAGAGCGCGCCCGGGAGCTGAAGGCGGAAGCGCGCGCGAATAAGAGCAACGCTGACGGAGAAAGCGACCTGCTCGCGAAGATCGCCGAGATGCCGGAGCCGGACCGCGGCATGGCCGAGCGGATCCACGCGATCGTCAAGGCCAGTGCGCCGGGCCTCTCGGCCAGAACCTGGTACGGGATGCCCGCCTACGCGCGGGACGGCAAGGTCGTCTGCTTCTTTCAGAGCGCGGCGAAGTTCAACGCGAGGTACGCGACGTTCGGCTTCAACGATACGGCCAGCCTCGACGAAGGCGCCATGTGGCCGACCTCCTTCGCGCTGAAGGAGCTGACCGCCACGGAGGAGACCAGGATCGCCGCGCTCGTGAAGAAGGCGGTGAGCTGAGGACCGCGCTGATGGCTCCAGGAGCTGCGCCAAGCCGCTCGGCGGACTGCACAGACAAGCCGTCGCCCGCGTAGTACGCTGCCGACAGCCACGGTCTGATCCGCGTGCTGGGCGCGTGCGTGAACAACCCCAAGGATGTCTCCGTCAAGCTCCCGAAGCGTCGACTGACGGTGTCCACCGGCGCCTCCGGCTCTGGCAACAGCTCGCTGGTGTTCGACACGATCGCCGCGGAGTCTCAGTGGCTGATCAACGAGAGCTACAGCGCCTTCGTGCAGGGCAGCATGCCGACGCTGTCACGGCCCGAAGTCGACGTGCTCGACGGCCTGACGACCGCGATCGTCATCGAGCAGGAGCGAATGGGTATCAACGCCCATTCGTCCGTTGGCACCGCCTCCGATGGCAACGCCATGCCGCGTAGCCTGTTCAGCCGGCTCGGACATCCCTGCCCAGACGCGCACCAGCGATCGCGGGCGTCGAGCTCAGTACTGCTCGCTCCACCAGCCGTCCGGCAGCCGGCGATCGGGCCGGCTGCCAGAACTGGCCCTGCCTCCGAACGGGCGCAACGCCCGTGCCGATGCGGCGAGCGCGCCGCGCTCAGCGGGCTGGCGCGCCCGCTTGCTACGGACTGGTCCAGGCGACGGAGCCGAGCGAGGTCGGCTCCCCCGGGTCGGGCAGGCCGTTCGGGGTGAGGTCCAGCCAGACCTCGAAGGCATCAGAGCCCACAGCCGTGCCGGTGTAGCTGAACGTCGCGGTTCCCGTTGGGGCGATCAGGGCGCTCAGCACGGCCTGCGCCGCGTGTGGCCCGCTCAGCACCTTCAGCACCACGGAATGCCCGGCGCACGCCGCGCCAGCGCTCGGAGTGACCTGCACGGTGTACAGGGCGCCGACCAGCGCAGAGCCCGCGGCCGGGGTGAGCTGCAGCGTCTGGGCGCCCGAGCACGCCCCGCCCACGGCGGGCACGGTGGTCGTGTTCGTCGGCGTGGCGGTCGCCGAGGGCAGCGGAGTCGCGGTTGGCTCCGCGGTGTTCGTCGCGGTCGGCAGCGGTGTAGCCGTCGCGGTCGGCACTGGCGTCGCGGTGGACGTGGGCACCAACGTCGCCGTGGCCGTCCAGGTGGGCAGCGCGGTCGCGGTTGCCGTGGCGACCGGCGTGGAGGTGGGAACCGGCGTGTCCGTCGGGAACGCCGTCGGGGTCGGGTCCGGCTCGTGCACGATGACGTCGCTCGTCACTTCGTCCGATTCCTGCCCCTGGGAGTCACGCGCCTTGGCGTGGATGACGATCTGGCCCCAGTCGGTCGTGCTGACGCTCCAGGTGTGGCGGCAGGGGTTCGCGCCGCGACAATCCGCCACGCGGGTGTCCCGCATGTCGTCGTCGCGAGTGGAGGTGGCCCACCACCACATGCTGTCGATGCCAGCGTCGCCCTCCGCCTCTAGTCGGATGTTGAACTCCTCGTTGGGGTAGGGGTCGCTGTTCGAGAAGCGGATGCGGACGGTGGGCGGCTCCACGTTCTTCGTCTGCTCCGACAACTCGCCAGTCTGCCCCCCGCCGCTGCTCCCGCCCGCCCCGCCGCTGCCGCCGGGCGCCGGGCTGCCGCCGGGCGCGTCGGGCGACGGTACGTCGGCCGTGCCCTCCCATGGGAAAAGCTCGTTGTTCAGGCGCATCTGCAGGCCGAACGGGCCGTTGATCCACGTCTGATAGCCGTTCGTGAAGGCGGTCCAGTTGTCGGACTTGCGCCAGACGAGCAGCCCGCCGGTCGTCTGCTGGAGCCCGTCGCCGTTGAAGGCGTTGTGCCACTCGTTCTCCCGGCACGCGCCGACTAGATCGGGGATCATGTCGCGGAGCATCTGGAAACCGAGGGTGAAGTCACAGTCGGCGGCCCGTGCATCGGGCACGCCGCTCGGCAAGCTGAACAGCGGGGTCAGACCGAGGAGCAATGCCAGGGACATCAAGGTTCGTTTCAACACAGGTTCCCCCGGGAATAGATGGTGTTAACGATGGTGTCATTGTGTGACAACGCGCGTCTGGCGGACCGGTTGCGTAACCGCCCGGCTGGACAGTATGAAGCGTCGCTTCCCACTCACGCCGACCACGCCGATCGCCATCGGCTGCCATGAAGTCCCCTCGACTCGTGTCGAGATGGCCAAGGTTGGGGCGACCTGCGCCGCGAGAGCTCCCGCTCGCGCCATCCGCCCGGCGACCTGGAGACGTCCCCGCCGAGCGACGCCTACAATGAGCTTGCGCGAGCGACAGAGCCCGTCATTTCGCCGAGAGGGCCGTGCATGCCGGCCAGGGTGACCGGCAGCTCGGGTGGGCCTGCGCTCGACCACGGAGGTGGGCCGATGATTCCGGGCGGAGCAGGCTTCCTGGCAACGAATGCGAGCGCGTCAGCGAAGTTCCCGACCCGCTACCAGGAGCCGGCCCACGCGACCGCAAACTTCAGTGGTAGTCCCTACTCCGAGTCAGAATGTAGGGTATCAGCCATTATGCACGAATGAACAGGGGGCGTAGTTAGGGGCGGGGGGCGTATTTCCCACGCTGGCCTCTGAAGTTCAGAGGTTCCGTACACGGTGTCCGTCTCAGCGAGGCTGCTCGCTCTGAAATAGCCGAAACTCCCCCATTATGCGGTCGAAAGGCCCCGGCTCGCCACGCATAAAGCTGGGCTCGCTCCGCAAAGCATCTAGCAAAGACGCGGCGTCATATGGTCCATCTGTTCTGCTTATCCATTCCGCCAGCAGTTCGACCACGTCGGGGTGTACAACGGGTCGTCGGGATCTTTCGTCGAATATGGGCTCGCCAGAGGCTCGCCCGAGGTAAAGACGGAGTTGGTTCGCGCTTGGTAACCCTGACGTAGCGCCCAAAACGCGCCGGAGACCAAGCAAGATGTGTACCAAGCCTATGCCGATACCATCTGGTCTGCGGGCGGCAGCACCTGCGTA
>JADZDV010000328.1 GCA_020850915.1 Chloroflexota bacterium
CGCCAGGAGGCGGTCGACCATGTCACGCGCAGGGCGATCGCAGAGGCGCTGGGGCCAGTTGGTGACCTCGGCAGTCAGCTCGGCCATCGCCTGGGCGGGGAGGGCCGGTCCCAGGCCGCTCCCACTAGAGTACAGCCTCTCTCGCGACGTCATTAGAGTCTCCATCGTGCCGAGGCTGGTCCTCGGGCAGGACGGCCTGGACGACAGCCGCGCGACCGGGGCAGACCCAGCCAGAGCGTGCTCCCTGACCGGGAGCATCGAGACCGCGGAAGGGCAGACACACCCAGCCTGTCTCAGAATTCGAGAATCGCTCGAAATTCGGCACCTCGCCTTCCCAAAGGCCCCGGACGAACGGGAACGTGAAGTGGCGGAAGCGACAATTCTGAGACAGGCTCCACCGGTCCACCCCTACCGTTCATCGGGTGGTCTGCGACGATCAGACGTCCAGGTTGCGCACGTGCTTGGCGTGCGTTTGGATGAACTTCTTTCGAGGCGGGACCTGCTCACCCATCAGCATGTCGAAGATCTCGTCCGCCACGACGGCGTCCTCGAGCTCGACCTTCAAGACGGTGCGGGTGGCAGGGTTCATCGTGGTGTCCCAGAGCTGCTCGGGGTTCATCTCGCCGAGGCCCTTGTAGCGCTGGATAGGGATCTCGACTTCGCGTTTCTGGCGCTTTTTCAGCTCGTCGATTGCCCGATCACGCTCGGCGTCGGAGTAGGCGTAGCGGATCTCCTTGCCGTAGGCCACGCGGTAGAGCGGTGGCTGGGCGATGAAGAGGTGTCCCTCGCTGATGATCCGCGGCAGGTGGCGGAAGAAGAACGTCAGGATCAGCGTCCGGATGTGCGCCCCGTCCACATCAGCGTCGGTCATCAGGATGATCCGCCCGTAGCGCAGCTTGGACATGTCGAGATGCTCGCCAATGCCCACGCCGAGGGCGGTGATCATCGCCCGAATCTCCTCCGAGGTGAGCATCTTGTCGGCGCGGGCGCGCTCGACGTTGAGGATCTTGCCGCGCAGCGGCAGGACGGCCTGATAGCGGCGATCACGCCCTTGCTTGGCCGATCCACCGGCCGAGTCGCCCTCGACGATGTACAGCTCGCACTTGTCAGGATCCTTCTCGGTGCAATCGGCGAGCTTGACCGGCAGGGTCATGCATTCCAGAGCGCTCTTCCGAATGACCAGGTCGCGCGCCTTGCGTGCCGCTTCGCGGGCCCGAGCGGCGGTGAGGCACTTATCGACGATCCTGCGGCCGTCTGTCGGGTTCTCTTCGAGGTACTGCGACAGCGCCTCACCGACTGCCGTCTCCACGGCAGGCCGGACCTCGGCGTTGCCGAGCTTGGCCTTCGTCTGGCCCTCGAACTGCGGCTCGTGGAGTTTGACGCTGATGATCGCCGTGAGCCCCTCGCGCACGTCCTCGCCGGAGAGGTTCGCGTCACTCTCCTTGATGATGTTCGCCTTGCGGGCGTAATCGTTCAGGGTGCGGGTGAGGGCCGCGCGGAAGCCCGTCAGGTGCGAGCCGCCGTCGATGGTGTTGATGTTGTTCGCGAAGCAGAAGATCGACTCGGAGAAGCCGTCGTTGTACTGCATCGCCACCTCGACCTTGATCTCGCCAACCTGCTTGTCGGCGTAGATCGGCCGGGAGTGCAGCACGTTGCGGTGCTTGTTCAGGTGGCGGACGAACGAGACCACGCCGCCTTCGAAGCAGAACGTGTACTCCCGGTCAACCCGCTCGTCGCGGAAGGCGATCTGCAGGCCCTTGGTGAGGTAGGCCATCTCCCGGAAGCGCTGGGCGAGGGTATCAAACTCGAAGTCCAGCGAGTCGAAGATCTTCGCGTCCGGCATGAAGGTGATGCTCGTGCCATGACCCTTCGCATCGCCAACCCGGCGGACCGGTGCCCGACGCTTGCCCCGATCGTACTCCTGCTGCCACAGCCCGGCGTACTCGGGATCCAGCGGCCGGACCTCGGCCCGCAGCCATTCCGAGAGGGCGTTGACCACCGAGATGCCCACGCCGTGCAGGCCGCCGGACACCTTGTAGCCGCCGCCTCCGAACTTGCCGCCCGCGTGCAGCACCGTCATCACCACTTCGAGCGCGGAGACTTTCTTGGCCGTCTGGATGCCAACGGGAATGCCTCGTCCGTTGTCCTCGACCGTGACGGAGCTGTCGGCGTGGATGGTGACGGTGATGTTGTCGCAGTAACCGGCCAGGGCCTCGTCGACGCTGTTGTCGACGGCTTCGTAGATCAGGTGATGCAGCCCACGGATATCTGTGGTGCCGATGTACATGCCTGGCCGACGACGAACGGCCTCCAGGCCCTCCAGGACCTGGATCTGCTCGGCCCCGTAGCCGCCGTTACGCTGTAAGGAATCCGCCTTCGTTGCCAAGTCTCGATCTCCAGCTCGTTCGCCGTTCAAGGGCCAATTGTCGATGCCACCCGCCCCGTGTCTGTGCCGGCCACCTGTCTTCAGGTCCCGCGTTCCCTCCAGGCCGATACCAGCCCGCTCTGAATCGCCTGATAGCGCTCGCGATAGAATGCCATCGCCGCCGCCAGGAGCCCGCTCGCGATGTAGGCGTGACCGAGAATCGCCAGCCCCACGCCCCAGGGTGGCTGGAGCGCCGTGGCGGACAGCGTCCACACCCGCGCCATGCCAAGGAGGATGACCGTGGTCAGCACCATGAGCATCGCCGCCGGCCAGAAGCTGGTCCGAACCACCGCTACGCTGTGCTTCACGGCCTGGAGCGGACCCACCTGGCTCACAAACACCGCTTCCGGCACGAAGAACAGGTACAGCCACACCCAGGCCCAACTGGTGAGGCTCGCGACAAGCAGTAGCCTCGCCAGCGTCACATCCTGCGCTGCCGCCCAGACGACCATGAACAGCATCGGCAACCCGAACAGGAGCATCACGCCCGCCAGCAGGAGCCCGTAGCCAACCATGTGCAGGCTGCCCCGGGCCGCTCCGAGCAGCGCCCGCGGCGGGCCAAACGGGTCGCTCCGGACCTGTTGCGCCATGGTCGCATAGTAAAGTGCCCCCAGCAGCACCCCTCCGAATCCGCAGCCGGCCAGCAGCCCGGCCGCCACCCCCCAGTGATCGACCGGCACGACCTCGCTGTGCGCGCTTGTCAGGCCGGGCGCTGAGACCAGCAGGCTTGGCACCGCCGCGAGCGACAGCCCGAGCAGACTGAGGAGGTTGAAGTCCTCGGCAAACTGGATGAGTTGCTGCTGTGCCTCCAGCACGACGCGCTGAGCTTCCCCTCGTCCGCCGACCGGACGGAGCAAGAACTGGCCCGCGAGCGGCGCTGGCAGCACCTGAGGCCCGAGCCACAGCAGCACGTCAAGTATGATGGGCAGCAGGAGCAGCCACAACCGCCGATTCACGACGTTGAAGCCTGAAGAAAGGGTGTCGACGACCCCGGTGAGACGGGGCCCGCCGCGCGCTAGCGAGGGCGCTCTCACCCCACCATTTTACCATAACACGCTCGTGGCTCTCCACGACGCGGCGCGGCCCGGGTGCGCCCGAAAAACGTTGCAGCGTGGTTGACAGACCGGTAGAGGCGCTACAACGGCCGTTTCAACCCAGGTCGGTCGCAGCCGCGCGGTTCTGTATCGAGAGTGAAACGAGCGGGCGGAGATGGAATGGCGGACAACGCGGTGAGCTGGAACTCGGAGCTGCCGTCCGGACGCAGCCCATTCTGGGTTCGCGACGAGGCCATGGCAGTGCTTGGTCTGCACCCTGGCGGGGCGGTGAGCGTGGACACACGGCGTGACCCGGTGGACGGTGATCTCGTGGTTGTCGAGCTGGAGATTGACGACGACTCCATTCGAACGATTCGCTTCGTTCACCGGGATGGCGAGCGGCTTCGTTTCACAGCCGCCAACTCGCGCGAGGCGGCGATCGTGGTAGACGAGGACGCTTGCATCATCATGGGGGTGGTGCACGGGCGGCTAAGATTCGAGCAGCGGAGCGGCCAGCTTGCCGCCATCGAAGAGCCAATCTCCCCGGAGGAGCTATCAGAGCACCCCTGATTGGCATCACATTCCCGTCTCGGGCCTCGTTTCCACACACGACGGCGCGACGTCGCGGGCGTGACGGCTGCGAGAATCGAAACGTCCGCGATCTACGCCAGGACAATGCCCATAGTGTGGCGTTTGGACCATTGACACGCGGGGTCGCGGGTCGATAATAGAACAGGGCCGCGAGGCCCGGGCGTGTGTTGGAAGGGGTGTCGACACCATGCGGCGGCTGGCCGGGATCTGGATAGCGCTGCTTGCGCTCGGCGCGAGTGTGCTGCCGGCCGGAGCCGCCATCCAGGATACGTTCCACACCCTCGTGAACGTCGATGTCGTGGCGGCGCTGGCCACAAGTCCGGACGGCGTCGTCTATCTCAGTACAGGCTCGGCCCGCCGCAGCGGCCAGCTCTACGCGCTGAGATCGAACAGCGAGATCGACGACACAATCTACGTCCCAGCCGGACCGACTGACGTAGTGGCGCTACGCGGGATGGCGTTCGACGACGCCGGCAACCTCTACGTGGCGGACCTGGCCAACAGCGCGCCGGGGCGCGGACGGGTCATTCGGATCAGCACGCGGGGGCGCCAGACGGTGTTCGCCACCGGACTCACCGCGCCGCTCGGGGTGGCTGTTGACCGCGACGGCATCGTCTACGTCACCAACGGCGTGGATGGCTCGATCGTCTGGATCGGGCAGGACGGCGCCTCGGCCGAGTTCGTCACGGACGAGCGGCTGAAGCCCCACCAGCGGCGCGATTATGGTGCCAGTGGCCTGGTGATGTCGCCGGAAGAAGACGCGCTGTTCGTGACGAATCGGGCCGACGACAAGGTGCTGATGCTCCAGATCAATCGTGATGGCTCCGCGGGTCGGCTCACAACCCTCGCCGAAGCTGCGCAGTTGAGCTCGCGTGTCCGAGCAGCCGGCGGCCTGGCAGGCCCGGATGCACTCACCATCGACAGCCGGGGCAACCTGATCGTGGCCGCCTCGCGAGGAAGCCAGGTGAACGTGCTCTCGTTGGACGGTCGGTACCTGGGCCGATACGACATCAACACCAACGGCGATGGCGACGCGTCTCCCACGGCGGTCACGACGGCCGGTCGCCAACTGTACGTCGGCCAGTCGGCGACCGCCTCCGGCGGCTCACGCATCATTCGGATCTCGCTCTCGTCCGACTATGACTGATCCGCCACCTCAGGTCTGACGCGGCAGGGGATGAACCTTGCCGGCTGGCGCGGCGTAGGGTACTGTAACCCCACCAGCCGGGTGTGTGGAGCCCCATGACCTTTGACATCGGGTCGTTTACCGACGTGGGTCGCCGCCGGAGCGGCAACGAGGACTCGCTGGACGTGATCCCCCTGCCAGAGGGGACGCTGTGCGTCGTCGCAGACGGGATGGGTGGGCACAACGCCGGTGAGGTTGCCAGCAGACTGGCGGTCGAGACGATGCGCCAGGTGTTCCCACGGGACGGCACGCCGCCGGAGGAGGCGCTCGTCGGATCGATCGAGCAGGCGAATACAGTGATCCTCCAGGCAGCGACCGAGGACCTGTCGCGCCAGGGCATGGGCACCACGATCGTCTGCGCGCTGCTGCGAGGCCCGCGGGCCCAGCTTGCGAACGTCGGCGACAGTCCCGCGTTCCTGGTGCGTGGCGAGAAGGTGACCCGCCTGACCCAGGACCACTCCTGGGTGGCCGAGGAGGTTGCGCGGGGCGTGCTCTCGCCGGAAGATGCTCACACGCACCCCTACCGGCACATCCTCACGCGCTGCCTCGGGCTGGCGCCAGAGGTCGACGTGGAGCTATACGCGCCAGTCGACCTGGATCCGGGCGACGTGATTGTGCTGGGCTCGGACGGGCTGTCCGAGCACGTCATGCCGGAGGACCTGCCGGTGGCGGTGGCTGGGCGAAACGCCCAGGCTGGCGCCGAGCACCTGGTCGCGCTGGCGAACGAGCGCGGCGGTAGTGACAACATCACGGTGATCGTCGCCCGCTGGACCGGCGAGTCGCACAACGTGCTCCGAGCGGACGTAACGACCGAGCTGTTCGCCTGATCGGCGTGACCGGTTGCGCAGGACTTCCGTTCGAGCTTCCCGGGGTTTGACCGCCATGGCGCTGATCGCCGGACCACGTGTGCCGGCCCTGCCGCTCCGGACGCGGTCGTATGACTGACGCCAGGCGCTCGATCTTCTTCATGGTCGGCGTGGAGCCGGAGGTGCAGGCCTACGCCATGGCCAAGTACAGCCGATCCTCGCAGTCGATGCTGCAGAGCGTGCAGGAGCTCTCGGCCCAGCGCGCCGAGCAGTTCCTCAACACGTTCTACTTCGCCTACGGCCACCGGTCGATCGCGGATCTGGCAATGCTCGTCGTGGCGCTGGAGAACATCTCGATCCTCGCCGCGATCCGCGTGGTGGACGAGCCGCTCTGGAACGGCCAGGAGCGCTCGACCCGCTACCAGAACTTCAAGGCGAGCGGTTTCTACCACCCGTTCGCGGCGGGCCATCCGGCCGCCGAGCAGTACGACGCCGTTGGGCGGGGGATGTTCGATGCGTACGAAGCGCTCACCGCGGAGCTGTCTGAGCTGCTTGAGCGCCATGTCGGGCGGCCGGACCGGATGGAGCTGCAAACCTATCGCCGCACGCTCCGCGCCCGGGCGTTCGACGTGGCTCGCCAACTCCTGCCGCTAGCAACCCACACGAGTCTGGGCCAGGTTGTGAGCGCGCGCGTGCTGGAGCGCCAGATCTGCCGGCTGCTCGCCGATCCCCTGCCGGAGGCGCGGGAGATCGCGGCAGAGCTGCGCCAGGCAGCGACCCGGCCGGCCGAAACGCCGACGGTGAGCTACCCCGCGCCAGTGCGAGCCGCGCCGACGCTGGTGAAGTACACCAGTGAAGCCGCGTACGAGCGCCGAACGCTGGAAGCCGTGCGCTGCTGGGCTGGCGGTCGACTGGCGGCACTCGGCCGGCCGGATCGCGGACGGAGCGTGGAGCTGGCCGACGACGAGCCGCCCACGGACGAGCTGTGCGCCACGCTGCTCTATCGCGTCGACGAGCAGGGCCACAGCTACCGCCAGATCCAGGCGCTGGTTCGGAACCTGGGCGAGGCAGAGAAGCGAGAGCTGGTCGAGCTCTCGCTGGAGCACCGCGGACCGCACGACGAGCTGCTGCGCGAGCACCAGACCGGATACATGGTGAAGGCCGATATCCTGGTGGACCTGGGGGCTTACCGCGACCTGCACCGCCACCGGCGCTGCGTCCAGATCGCCCAGCCGCTGAACGCGGACCACGGTGTCGACGATCCGGCCTGGGTGTTCCAGCGCGGGCTCGGGCAGGAGGCCGCCGGAGAGGCGGAGCGGACCGGCACCGTCAGCCGTTATCAGGCAGCGCTGGAGGCCGCGGCGACGGGTGCGCGCGCCCTGGCGACGACGGAGCCGCGTGCCGCCCAGTACCTCTTCCCGCTCGCATCCCGAGCGCGCGTGCTGTTCAAGATGGATCTGGCTCAGTCGGCGTACATTGTCGAGCTACGCAGCCAGCCGGGCGGGCACTTCTCCTTCCGGGAGATCGCCTGGCAGCTCTTCACTCACCTGCGGGAGCGCTTCCCCCCCGTGGCACGCAGCCTGCGCGTGGACGACCCGCGAGAGCCGCCAGACCTGCTCCGACGGGGAGGAGGGATGCCGCGCCGAAGCTGCTGGACCGCCCGCTCCGGGTTGGAGGTCGGGCTCCCTGACACGACGCCGAACATGCCGGCACTTCAGGGATGGGCCTTCCGTTACCATCGAGTGTCGAGGGCACTCTCGCTCGTGGGTCACGCCGCACCCAGCCACGGTCGCTCGAGGCACGGGTTCGCCACGGTTGATTGCGCCGCGACCCACTAGCACAGGTCGGGGTAGTCGAAGACCATGAGTAAGAGCCAGCCACGGTTCTTCGCCAGGTTATTCCGCAATTCGCTGCTGCTTGCCCTCTTCCCCCTGACCGTTCTGACGTTACTCAGCGTGGCTGCGCTCAACACAATCATCGCCGAGCTTGGCCGGGCGGACAGCGCGTTCCTGAGCGATCCGGAGCAGTACGTTGGCGGACTGCGGGTGGCGCTGGGGCTGCTCTCCCTGTACCTGCTGGCCACCGTGGTGGGGCTGGCGTTCGTCTTCTCGCGGCTAGCGACGTCACAGTTGAGCGATTTCGCGAGAACGCTGCGCGGCGCGACGTCCGGTCGTGGCTTGCGCCATGGGGGACCGATCCGCGCGTCGGATGACGCGGGGGGCCTCGGTCAGGCGGTTGACGAGGTGCTCGACGAGCTGTCGGGTCTCCAGAGAAACGTGATTGGTCAGGTGGCGCGGCTGCAGGTCTTCGACGAAGTAGCGCTCTCGATCGCAAGCCTGCATCCGCTTGGCGAGACGCTCGGCCTCATCGCGGGCGCGGTGCCGCGCCTGGTCAGGGCACGAGTCACAGTCATCGCGTTGCTGGAGCCGGACGGCTCGCTGGATTTCCACGGGGGCGAGAACGCGCCGGACGCGCGCGCAACGGTCCAGTGTCTTGCACGGCGGCTGCTTCGCGAGAGCCGGCAGGGCAGCCACGTGAGCGATGCGCACCCGGACGACGAACTCGCAGCCGCGACCCCCGAGCACATTGCCGCGGCGCCGCGCTGGAAAGGCAATACCATCGCCGTGCCGCTCCAGGGACGCGGGCAGCCGATCGGCCTGCTCTGGGCGGGCTTTGGCGAGTTGGAGCAGCTTGGAGCCGACGAGATCCGCGTGCTGGAGCTGCTGGCGGCGCACGCGGCGATCGCCGTGGAGAACGTGCGGATGTTCGAAGAGGTCGGCCGGATGGAGGCGATCCGGCACCTGAACTCTGCGAAGCAGGAGTTCATTGCCCAGGTCTCGCACGAGCTGCGCACTCCGCTGAGCCTGGTGCGCGGATACGCCGAGCTCCTGAGCGAGCGCGAAGTCCCCCGGGCGGACGCTGCGAGGATGATCGGCGAGATCCACGACGCCGCCTGTCGGATGAGCCGGATCGTAGACGACCTGCTGGACGTCTCCAGGCTCGAATCGGGACGGCTCAGCCTGCGCAGAGAGCCGATCGACATCAGCGACGCCGTCCAGACGGCCGTCAGGACGTTCCAGGCCGGTCCGGGCGCCCTCCGGCGCCTGGAGGTTCACCTGGACGACAGGCACTCCGTCCTGGCAGACCGAGAACGCGTGGTCCAGGTGCTCCTGAACTTCCTGAGCAACGCGGCAGTGTATTCGCCGGCGGACAGCCCCATCGTCCTGACGACCTGTCTGGATAGCAGTCAGCTCCGGATCAGCGTCAGCGACGAGGGCATCGGTATCGCGCCCGAGGAACGCGACCGGATCTTCGACAAGTTCTACCGGATCGAGACAGCCCTGAAGCACCGAGTCAAGGGCACAGGCCTCGGGCTGGCAATCTGCCAGACGATCGTGGACGCGCACGGTGGCCGGATCTGGGTGGATAGCCGGCCTGGTCGCGGCTCGACGTTCTCCTTTACCCTGCCGCTGGCCGACATCCCCGCCGGCATCCTCGCCTAGCGCCGCCGAACGACTTGGCAGGTCCACCAACCCCTCGACGGAGACGCCGGGCGGCCGATCGGCCGCCCGGCGTCTTGCGTGGCTGGGGAATCAGGCGAAGCGCGAGCGAGCTAGCCGCGCGCGCCGGCGAGCTGCTTCAGGTTCTGGAGGCCGGTCGCCTCGATCTCGCCGCGGAGCTGCGCCTTCTGGCCGTCGGTCAGGTTGCGCAGCGGCGGACGGACCGGGCCGCCGGCCAGACCCTGCATGTCCATCCAGGCCTTGACCGCCTGAATGTTGACGAGGCCAGCACGCTCCCACGGGCCGCCAATCCAGAACTTGTAGACGTCGCGCAGCGGCCAAAGGGCGTGGTGTGCCACGAGCGCCTCGGACAGCTTGCCGTCGTCCAGGAGCTTCGTGTACTCGAGCACCGGCTGGCGCTCGGCCGTCTGGAAGAGGTAGATCGTCGGCTCGGAGTTCATCGCCTGCTGGTTGTAGACGCTCTTCGAGACGGCCCAGTGCTCCTCCATCGGGTCCATCACGACGATGCTGTCGCCGCAGAGCCGCCGCACTTCGTTCACGTGCGACATTGGCTGGGCGTCCTTGATGGCGATCATGTTCTCGATCTCGGCCAGGCGGGCGACGAGCGCCGGTGGCAGGACGTAGCCGCCCAGGCCGGTATTGAACATAGAGATGCCGATCTGGGTGCGCTCGCAGACGTACTCGAAGAACGCCATGCAGTGGTCCTCGTTGCGAACGACCATGTACGGGTTCTGCATGATGGCGTAGTCGGCGCCGACCTCCTGCGCGTGGAGGGTCATCTCGACGGCCTCGAGCGCGCTTGAGTGGCCGGTGTGGGCGATGACCTGCATCTTGCCGCGGCACTCATCGACCACGATCTCGAGCTGGCGCTTGCGCTCTTCCTTGGTCAGCGCCCAGACCTCACCCAGCATGCCGCCGGTGAAGACGCCGTCGATGTGCAGCTCGTCGGCAAAGTAGCGAAGATTCCGGCGCAGGCCCTCCTCGTCCAGTGAGAGGTCTTCCTTGAACGGGATGGTGATAGCTGCCCAGAGGCCTTTCATGTGCTCCCGCGCGTACGCTTTCGCTTCGGATTTCCGATACTTCACTGCCATCAACACGCCTCCACGTGAGGTACGATCGGCCCGTCATCGGACCGTTCACCACCCCCAATCATACACGGGCACGTCCTCAGACACGACGCGCGCGACTGGCGTGGCCAGGCACCCCTTGCGACCGACTGACCACACCGTTTGTGGGGGTGTGACTGACTTGTACTGACTTGTATTGACTCTAGTTTCCGGTAACTCTAGTTTCCGGTAACAGCGAACGAGGGGGACGGCGGTGAGGCCGTCCGACAGCAAGCGAGCCGGCCGGTTCGGTATCGTCAGGTTGCTGAGACTCGAC
>JADZDV010000329.1 GCA_020850915.1 Chloroflexota bacterium
ATCACGCGCTCCGTCGCGCGCGCGATAACGCCCTGCAGCTCGTTGTAGGACTCGGTTCGAGGGTACGGCTTGCCGAGCGCCAGGTCATGGATGAACACATCCAGGAACGGGACCTGTTTCGCCTCCGGCGTCTCATACCAGCCCTTGACCGGGTTGATCATCCGGGTCTTCTGCATCCAGAGGGTCGGCTTGCTGGCGGCTAACTGGATGAAGTCCCAGGCAACCTTCTTCTTGTCGTCGGACGCTTTGCCGTTCACCACGAGGTTGAACGAGTACATGACCGTGACCGGCTTGGCAGGGTTCATCTGGACGAACGGCACCACGGTGTAGTTGCCCGCGAGCTTCGGATTGAGCAGCTCGATGACCGCGCCGCTGTTTGGCGGCCCGAACATGATGGCGTCCTGCTCGTCCGCGAAGTCCTGGAAGGGCGAGGTGCTCGAGTTCTTGCTCACCTTGGGCGCGATGAGGACGCTCTTCCAGGTCTCGAATGCCTTGACGCCAGCGTCCTGGTTGAACGCGGACTTGCCGTCTTTCAGCACGTCGCCACCGGCCTGGTAGAGCAGAAAGTAGAACAGCGGCGCGATCCAGTGGTCGCCCGCGGTCATCCGCAGCTCGAGCCCCTTCTGGGTCACCCGATCGCCGTCCCGTTTGGTGAGCTTTGGATTGAGCTTCGCAACGTCGTCCCAGGTCTGCGGCGCGTCCTTCCCCGGGTCGTGGCCGGCCTCTTTGAACAGACGGTTGTTCAGAAAGAAGCGGTAGGAGTTCATCTGGTAGGGGATCGCGTACAGCTTGCCGCCGGTCTGGAACATGTCCAGGCGACCGGGGATGTAGGCGTCGATCATCGACTGCAACGAGCTGAAGCCGAACGCCCGCGGCGGGACCGGGTCAAGCAGGCCCTTGGACATGTAGGTCGGCATGTACCAGTCGGTCAGCACGAACAGCTCCGGCCCGGTCCCGGCCGTCATGGCAACCAGCAGCTTCTGGAGCATGTCGCCGGTGGAGATGCTCTCGTAGTTGACGGTGATGTTCGGATGCAGCTTCTTGTACTCTGGGATCAGGGTGTCCTTGTACAGGATGGCCTTGGTCTGCTCGGCCGAGTCCCACAGGTTGATCGTGATGTCGCCGCTCGGGAGCGGCCAGTTGCGAGCAGCCGCCGGCTGGGACGCGGCGCCAGCAGCGGCGGGGCTGGCGGCAGCCGCGGGCGCCGCCGGGGCCGCAGGAGCAGCCGGGGCAGCAGGGGCAGCCGGGGCAGCAGGGGCCGCGGCGGTTGAGGGTTTACTCTCCGCCGGCTTTGCCGGGGCGGTTGGCGACGAAGCGGGCGGCGCGGCGCACGCGCTCAGACTGAGTAACAAGCAGGTCGTCAGGACGAGACTGGCGCGTCGACGGCTGCAACGTTGCATGCTGGGCCTCCATGAGTGTCGCGCGGGAGCGGACCACCTCTGGTCTATGCGAATGCCGGGGCGAGCCTGCCAGAGTCGCTCCGTGAGTCGCGGCTCCCGGCGCTCTCCATGACCAGGGCCGCGACAGAGCTGCGTCTCCGACCAGGCGCAACTGAACCTCACCTCCCTTCGGCTCGCCGAGTTTTCAGGAGCTGCACCAGCCCCCTCCAACCTACTCCTGTCCCGGTGCCCTGTCCAGCAAATCTCGCGATGCCTCCTGGAGGGCTTCTGGAGGGCTCATGGAGGGCAGCGCGGGGGTCAGCGCGACCCGTGAGCTGATGGTCCAACACCCCGGAGCGTTCCCTGTCGTGCATCGCGACACTCGCCGAGCGCGGGTGCGACGGTTCCCATCCGGGCTCTGTTCCCAAGCTTCTGGAGGGGCGATCGTCGTTGTTGCAGGCATGCTCGGCGAGACGCGCGACGATGGCGGCGTCGATCCTGACGACGCTTGGCCGTTCTCGCGTCGGTGGTGGAACGCGCTGAGAGCATCCTGGTCGGCCACGGTTCTTGACACCCTCGGCGGACCTTCGTACCATCACTCACCGTTGCAGGATCGAACGATTGCGCAGCCCTGCCCTGTGAAGAGCGGCAGGACCGCCGCGCTCTGATGCCTCGCCGACGAGATCGGGCCGCTTCACAGAGCGGTCACGACGTCTCACGACAACCAGAGAGGAAGGAGTGCATGCTCAAGCGTCTGGGACTGCTGCTCTTCTCAGCGATTCTGATCTCCGGCGGCTGGAGCCAGATGATGACGCCCGGCAATCGCGGCGAGCGGGCCCGCAAGCTCGGCCTGCCCGTCTCGGATGAGATCGTGCGTCTGAGCGGCGCCTCACTGCTGCTGGCCGCCATCGGCGTGCAGTTCAAGCCGCTGCGCGCCCTCGCCGGCCTGCTGGTGGCCCTGGAGATCCCCGTCTTCACCTGGGTCGGCCACCGCTTCTGGGAGATGGAGCCCGGGCCCGCCCGGGCCGCGAACCGCGCCCATTTCATGAAGAACCTCTCGCTCGTCGGCGCCGGCCTGTATCTCGCCGGCACGGCTGGCGACTGAACCAGAGCGACGATGAGACCCGCGGGCGCTGCTCGTACAACCATGCGGATCCCACCCTGGCTCTGGTGAGTCATTCGAGATAGGAGCCCGTGTGTCCGTCAACTACCGCTACGCCGATCTGCGGGACAAGGTGGCCGTGGTCACCGGCGCCAGCCAGCATCTCGGCGCCGCCATGGCCACCGCTCTGGGCGACCAGGGCTGCAAGGTGGCCGTCGTCGGCCGAAGTAACCGCGGGGGAACCGAAACCGTGGCCGATCAGATCCGCGCGGCCGGCGGTCAGGCGATCGCCCTCCGCGGCGACCTGACCCAGCCGGCCCGGGTGCTGGAGATCTTCCATCAGATCGTGGCCGAGCTGGGCCCGGTCGATGTGCTGGTCAACAACGCCGGCGGCTGGGGTCCGCCGGTTCCGTTCGTCGAGCTGAGCCTGGAGGAGTGGCGGAACACACTGTCGAACAACCTTGACAGCATGTTCCTCTGCACCCAGGCCGTCGTCCCAGGCATGATCGAGCGCGGATGGGGGCGGATCATCAACCTGGCCTCCATCTTCAGCCGCGCCCCGG